>CAZZUZ010000235.1:0-5078 GCA_964657315.1 Vulcanimicrobiota bacterium | reverse complement strand
CGGTTCGCTCGAACCGTTCGCGATGACGTCGCTGCGGCCGGATTCGGAACGCACGAACGCACCGTTGACGTACAGCTTGTACGTCTTGCGAACGTCGAGACGCAGCGGCTCGCGACTTTTCGACATGGCGGAAGCCTTACCGCATCCACGAAACTGTCCTCCCGATGCCGGTTTTTCTCGGCCTCGATCTCGCATGGTCGAGTGCCAATCCGTCGGGCCTCGCCGCGATCGGTCTCGACGGCCGGCCGGTATCGCCGCCGCGCGCAGACCTGCGCACCGACGCGGAGATCCTCACCTGGATTCGGGAGCACGTTTGCGACACGACCGCGATCGCGATCGACATGCCGACGATCGTGCCCAACGCCGCGGGACGCCGCCCGTGCGAAGCCGAGGTCGCGGCAGATTTTCGCCGCATGCACGCGGGACCGCACCCGGCCAATCGCGGCATCGCGTCGTTTGCGGACGGCGGCCGCGCCTCGCGGCTCGTGCGCGAACTCGCGGCCGACGGCTTTACCGAACGTTTGGATTCGGAGCCGCGCGCCCCCGGGCGCACGCTCTTCGAGTGTTTCCCACACCCGTCGCTCGTGCGGCTCTTCGCGCTCGATCGCGTCTTCAAGTACAAGAAAAAGGCGGGACGCGCTTGGCCGGACGTGCTCGCGCAGTGGACCCGGTATCGCGAGACGCTCGACCTCTTGCGCGATGCGGTTCCGCCGCTGGTCCTCGACGCAGCCGCTATCCCGTACGCGGTGCCGTCCCGCGGCTACAAGCGTTGGGACGACACTCTCGATGCGATCACGTGCGCGTACGTAGCGTCGTATGTTTGGAATTGGGGTATGTCATCTCGGAAAGTCCGCATCTATGGCGATCTCCGACTCGGATATATCGTCGTTCCCAGCGGCCGGTACATCGCACGAGAAAGTGAGTCGATTTCGATCATGGCAGCCAAAACCGAGCCGAAGCCGAGCGCGAACGGAAGCAAGACGCCGTTCCTCTCCGACATCAAAACGCTACGCGAACGCGCGAAGAAGAACATCGAGAAGGGCGCGATCACGCCGAGCTACGCGGGCGACGTGCAGCAGGCGATCGACATCTTGCAGACCGTGCTCGCGACCGAGATCGTCTGCGTGCTTCGCTATACGGCGCACTCGATCGCAGCGCAAGGCATCGACTCGAAAGAAGTCGCCGAAGAGTTCGCCGAGCATGCGAAAGAAGAGCAAGAGCACATGAACGCCGTTGCCGAACGGATCGACCAGCTCGGCGGCACGCCGAACTTCAATCCGATCGGTCTCGAAACGCGCTCGGCGTCCGAATACGGAACGGCCGAAACGCTCGTCGACATGCTCAAAGAAAACTTGATCGCCGAGCGCATCGCAGTCGAACACTACCGCGAATTGATCCGCTACTTCGCCGATAACGACCCGACTACGCGGATCATGCTCGAGGCCATCACGGCCGTCGAGGAAGAGCACGCGACCGACATGCACGATCTCCTCGTCGCGCACGAGGGCCGCCCGTTCATCGAAGATTAGCCTTCGAACTCGCCGTTTTGCGGCACGGCCGCACCGCGTGGAATGCGGACGGCCGATTCCAAGGTCACACCGACGTTCCGCTCGACGAAACCGGCCGCATCCAAGCGGCCGGTCTCGGAACGCTGCTCGCGGATCTGCGCGTCGACCGGGCGGTATCGAGCGATCTCTCGCGCGCGCGAGAGACGGCGGAGATCGCGCTCGCCGGACGTTCGATCGCAATCGAGAACGACGCGGATTGGCGAGAGATGCGGTTCGGCGCGTGGGAAGGTCTCGCGTGGCCCGAGATCGTCGAACGTTTTCCCGAGGTCGACGCCGGAAATCATAAGGTCCCGAAGTTTTACACGCCCGACGGCGGCGAGACGTTCGATGACGTATGTGCGCGCATCGGCCGCGCCGTCGACCGGATCGCGACGAGCGCCGGCGACGGCGAACGAATCGTCGTCGCCACGCACGCGGGTGCCCTCCACGCGCTGTTACGCGTCGCGATGGGCGAATCCGAAGCGGCCGCGCTGCGCGTCAAATTCGATCCGGGGTCGCTCACGCGAATCGCGTTCGATTCGGGCGCTGCTTCGATCATCGACCTAAATCGTAGCCCGAACTCCTCGCAATTGGCGGCAGGCCGCGATGGCGCAAGCGAGTAAGGCGTTGAGCGTGGCAACCGATCAAACGAATTACCTCTACATCCCCCCCGGTGCGGTCCCCGAAGAACTCAACGTCGTCGTCGAGATTCCGCAAGGCTCGCGCAACAAGTACGAGTACGACAAAAACCTCAACATTTTTCGTCTCGACCGCGCATTGCATTCGCCCGTGTATTATCCGGGCGACTACGGCTTCGTGCCCCAGACGCTCGCCGAGGACGGCGACCCACTCGACGTCATCATCCTCGTGATCCAGCCGACGTTTCCGGGATGTCTCGTCACGGCGCGGCCGATCGGCATCCTCAAAATGATCGACGACGGTCTGCCGGACGACAAGATCCTCGCTGTGCCGATCGGCGAACCGGCCTATCACGACGTTCACAATCAAACGCAGATCTTTCCGCATACGTTACGCACGATCTCGCACTTCTTCGAGACGTACAAAGCGCTCGAAGGCAAACATACGAGCACGCACGGCTGGGAAGATGCGGCGTCCGCGCGACGTTCGATCATGGATTCCGTCGCCCGCTTCAAAGAAGCGAACGAACCCGCAACCGTCGGGTAGGGGCCGCTACGTGGCGATCCGGCAGGCGCCGATCGCTCGCGCGAAGAGTTCGGCCGTGTCGACGAGGCGCGGCCCCGGACGGCTCACGAACGCATTGCCGTCGATCGCGGTAACGCGGCCTTCGCGGACGGCACGCAGCGACGTCCACGACTCGAGCGCATGTAGCTCCGCAATGGCCGCGTGCGTTTTTTCCAGGTCGAATCCGCACGGCGAAACGATGATGAGATCGGGATCCGACGCCCCGATCGCCTCCCAGGCGATCGCCTTCGAATTGACGCCGGGACTGCCCAAGACCGGCTCGCCGCCCGCGATCTCGACGAGTTCGGGAATCCAATGGCCGCCACTCATCGGGGGATCGGTCCATTCGAGGACGAGCGTTCGGGGCCGCGGCGAATCGCCGGCCGTCTTTTCGCGTAGCGCCGCGATGCGTTCGCGCAAAGGCTCGACCACGCCGGCAGCGCGTTCGGGCACCCCGGCGAGATCCGCAACGGTCGCGATGTTCGCGAAGACGTCTTCGAGCGACGCCGGTTCGAGCGAGACCACTCGTGGATCGCCGGCGAGCCGTTTTGCCGCACGCGCGACGATCTCGTACGAGACCGCGCAAACCTCGCAGAGTTCTTGCGTGATGATGAGGTCGGGCGCGAGTTCTTCGAGCAACGCCGAATCGAGCGAATAGAGGCTCGAGCCCGAATGCAGGCTCGCGCGGACGTGCCGATCGATCTCCCGCGCGTTGCCGGCGGCCGGAAGCGTGCTCGCCGTCAGCTGCGGCTTCGAGCGCGCGGCCTCCGGAAAATCGCATTCGTGCGTCACCCCGACGAGGCGCTCGCCCAAGCCCAGTGCGTAGACGATCTCGGTGGCGCTGGGTAAGAGGCTCACGATTTTCTGCATAGTTCCGACCTTCAAGCCGCACTCGCGCGCGCCTTGGTCGCAGATTGGCTGGCTCGAAGCCTGCGGATGGCTTGCAGAGATTCTCCAACACGGCGCGTAAGCGGTTCGTGTGGAGAAAATTACAGTTGCGCGCCCGGTCGTCGAACTCGATGGGGACGAGATGACTCGCGTCATCTGGCACATGATTCGCGAACGGCTGATCCTTCCGTATCTCGACGTCGATCTTCGCTACTTCGACCTCGGTATGGAGTACCGCGACCAGACCGACGACCAGGTAACGCTCGATGCGGCGCACGCCATCAAAGAATTCGGCGTGGGCGTGAAGTGCGCGACGATTACGCCCGACGAAGCGCGCGTCGAAGAGTTCAAGTTGAAAAAGATGTGGCGTTCGCCCAACGGCACGATCCGTAACGAACTCGACGGCACCGTTTTCCGAGAACCGATCATCTGCCGCAACGTTCCGCGCCTCGTGCCGGGCTGGACCGATCCGATCGTCATCGGCCGCCACGCGTTCGGCGATCAGTATCGCGCGACCGAGATGCCGATTCCCGGTGCCGGAAAACTCACGCTGCGCTTCACGCCCGACGGCGGCGGCGAACCGGTCGAACGGGACGTATTCTCGTTCGCACACGCCGGCGTCGCGATGTCCATGTACAATCTCGACGAGTCGATCCGCGGCTTCGCGCGCGCCTGCTTCAACTACGGTTTGCAGCGTAAATGGCCGGTCTATCTGTCGACGAAAAACACCATCCTCAAGATCTACGACGGGCGCTTCATGCAGATCTTCCAGCAGATCTTCGATGATGAATTCAAGTCGCGTTTCGAAGCGTTCGGCGGGACGTACGAACATCGCCTGATCGACGACATGGTCGCGAGCTGCCTCAAGTGGTCGGGAAAATACGTGTGGGCTTGTAAGAACTACGACGGCGACGTGCAGTCGGATACGGTCGCGCAGGGCTACGGATCGCTCGGGCTCATGACGTCGGTGCTGATGACCCCCGACGGGAAAACGATCGAAGCGGAAGCGGCGCACGGAACGGTCACGCGGCACTATCGTCAGCATCAGCAAGGCAAACCGACGTCGACCAATCCGATCGCTTCCATCTTTGCTTGGACGCGCGGGCTCGCGCATCGCGGCAAGCTCGACGCCACCCCGGACGTCACGCGTTTTTCCGAAACGCTCGAACGCGTCTGCATCGATACGGTCGAAGGCGGGAAGATGACCAAGGATCTCGCGCTGCTCGTCGGTCCCGAGCAGAGCTGGCTGACGACCGAAAAGTTCCTCGAAGCACTGGACGAGGAGCTGCAGAACCGCATGGCTTGGACGTTCGCTTCAGCCGTCGGATAGCGGGTTATCTTCTCGGCCATGGCTGAGAAAGAAACGACGTTCCGTAAAGGCGCCTCCGTCACGTGGAAGGCGAGCGAAGGCGAAATCTCTGGTAAGGTCGTCGAGAAATT
>CAZZUZ010000234.1:2009-5078 GCA_964657315.1 Vulcanimicrobiota bacterium | reverse complement strand
TCGTACTTCGAAGGCGCGCCGATCCAAGTCACGACGACCGACGAAACGCTCGCGCTGAGCGCCGAGACGATCGACGCGCTCGAGCGCCGTCCCGAACTGCGCGATCGCTTCGCACTCACGCGTAGCGTCAACCTCGCGATCGCGCAAGCGCGTATCGACGTCGCGAAAACGAAAGCGCGCTTGCGCCGTCTCGATGCGATCCATCGCGGCGTAACGACGCGCGACGCATTCCGCTCGTTCCGTGGAGTCCTCAAGTGATCAATCGCCCCAACATCTTCGCCGCGGCTGCGGCCGCGATCGCAATCGGCTTGCCGTCGTTCGCCGGCGCGCACGGCGCGCACGATCGTCCGGCGCGATTCCGGCACTTCGGGTATCAGCCCGTCATCGCGACGAGCGCGTCGCGCCATTACTTCATGTATTCGCCCGCAGCGCTCGCGCGCATGGGCGGCCGGTTCGTTCGACCCGCGAACCTCGGTAACGCGTGGGTGACGTTTCACGTCGAGACCGCGATGCGCAATGCAGCCGGTCTCAAAGCGTATGCGAAAGCGGCGAACACGCCGGGTTCGGTGTACTATCGCCGGTGGATCGGTCCGTCGGCGATCGCCGATTCTTTCGGAACGCCGGTCGCGCAGTACAATGCGGCCGCGGCGTACTTTCGCGGTTACGGCATGCACGTGAAGACGTGGCCGATGCGTACGTCGCTGACGATCACGGCGCAACAGAAGCAGATCGAAACCGCGCTGGGCACGCGCATGGGCGTGTTCTCGCTGCGCGGCGAGCGCTTCTTCGGCATAGCGCAGTCGATGTCGGTTCCCGCGAACGTGTCGATCGACGGCATTTCGTCGATCACCAACGCGCGGCTGATGCACACCGACCTCGTGCCGGGCGGCCCGTCGCTGCCCATCAGCGGCGGCTTCTCGAACGCGCGCGTCAACGGCGCGTCGCCGCAGATGCTCGCGGGCGCCTACGATCTCAATACGGCGTACGCCAAAGGCTACACCGGCAAAGGCATCAATCTCGGAATCGTCGGCACCGGGCCGATTGCCGCGGCCGACGTCCCCGCGTACAAAGCGCTCTTCGGCCTCAAAGGCTCGAGTACGGTTACCCAAGTGACGGTGTCGATCGACGGCGATACGCCGCCGCCGCCGACGACCGGACCGTGCTCCGGCGGAACGTCCACGGCGCCGAGCGCGACGTGCAACCCCGAAGACATCGAAGCGCAGCTCGACACCGAGCAGGCCGCGGGCCTCGCTCCCGATGCGAACGTGCTCTTCTATCTCGGCTACAACGCGGCCAACGATACCCAGGGCATCGGTTCGCCCGACGATGAGGTCGATCAGGCGATCATGGATAACCGTGTTGACATTTTATCGCTATCGTACGGTGCTTGCGAGACGCTCGAAATGGCGCCGGTCGAAGGTATCCTCACGGCGAGCACGACCGGCGGCGACGCCACGGGTCACGATCCGACCGAATTCGCCGAACTCGCGACCGAAGGCGTCGCGGTGTTCGTCGCGTCGGGCGACTCGGGCAGCGCGGGCTGTCAGCGTTCCCTCGGCATGCTCGATACGCCGTCGGTCGGCTATCCGTCGTCAGACCCCAACGTCGTTGCGGTCGGCGGTACGTCGACGCCGATCGGACCCGACGGCCGGCTTACGGGACCGATCGTCAATTGGGGCGAGCAGACCAAAAGCGGCGGCGCGGCGGGCGCCGGCATCTCGGTGCTCTTCAATCCGCCGACGTTCGAGACCGCGCAAGCCTCGTCGAAGGCGATCTGCGTCAAGGGCATCGGCGTCGGCTCGCCGCTCAGCGGCGGCGGACGCTGCAACCCCGACGTCGCGCTCGACGCCGACCCGTTCACGGGCGCCGCGGTGCTCTCGAACAGCGGGCTCTCGGGCGGCACGAAGGAGACGCCCGAAGGCGGAACGTCGCAAGCCGCTCCGGACATGGCCGCGATGTGGGCCGTCGTGCTCTCCGCGTGCGAACAGGTAACTTCGTGTCAGGGACCGCAGCCGCCCAACGTCGTCGATCCCGTCAGCGGATACGCGGCGCCCTCGACGATCCCGCGCTATCGCATGGGCAATCCGAACTTCCTCATGTATCCGATGCTGTCGTCGGCCGCATACCACGCGGTGTTCTACGACATCGTGTACGGCAACGACGCGGTCCCGCCGTACGCGGCACAGCTGGCCGCTTCGGAAGAGTCGGCGCTCAACGACTACGCCGTGACCGATCCCGGCAGCGTCAGCGCCGGTCCCGGTTTCGACAACGCGAGCGGCATCGGTTTCCCGGAAGGCTACGAGCTGCTCAAGGCGCTGATTCCGAACGCAAACTAATTAACGATCGGTTACGAACGAGAGCGGATCGCGGTGCGCGTCACAGGCGCATCGCACGCGAGCCGGGGCGCGTGTCCACGCCGAGTTGCGTGACGATGACGCCGATCGTGCGCATCAGTTCGCGCGACTCCGGTCCGCCGGGACACGAGAGGTCGGTCGTCGTTTCGCCTTCGTACGTGATCGTCGTCGTGCTGCCGAACGACGCGCTCTTCATGCAGTGCGCCATGCCGAGCCGTGCGAAGGGCTTGGCTTCGTCGAGTTTCGCGTAGAGCCACTTCGCTTGCGCTTCACCGACCGGTTTTCGCTCTCCGGCGACATCGGCCGTGAAGTTCTTGTGGATGACGATCGCGTAGCCCGCCGCGTTCGTCGAGCCGCTGTTGCGCACGAGCACGTCGTCGGCTGCGAGCGACGGCACCTCTTGCGGCACGCGACGCGGGCCGCGCGGAAACGTCGCACGCCCGGGCATCACGTCGGGCGGCGGCGCGGCGGTGGATGCCGACGCCGAAGGCGACGCTTCCGGCGGCGGTGAGGCTTCGGGGACTTGTGCGATCAGCGTTGCGAGGATCAGTGCGAACATCGTATCTCCCTAACGTCGTTCAACCGCCCATGCGTTTCGTGCGGCGGCCCTTTTCGGTGAAGTACGCGATCGCGGCGTCGCGCTTGTCGCCCTGCAGCGAGACGACGCCGTCTTTCGCGCTGCCGCCGCACCCGCAGCGTTTCTTGAGGTCGCCCG
>CAZZUZ010000234.1:0-1999 GCA_964657315.1 Vulcanimicrobiota bacterium | reverse complement strand
GACGGCATCGAGTTCGCTCGGATCGAGCCCGTAGACGATCGTGAGCACGCCGCCGCGGCGCTTCTCGCAACCCACGCGCACGAAGCCGTCGTCGGGAATGGCCGGCGCTTTGGCGCCGGAGGGCGCGTGCTTGCGCTTCGGCGGCACGGGCAGCGGCAGCGATCCATCGGTGGAGTAGACGAGACGGCGATCGTCGGGCATGCGGGCCGGATTCCGCACGCGAGCGAAGCCGACCCACGTGGCAAAACCGCAACTTCGCTCGGAGTCGTTCGCCGGCTTTACGCCGGGTGCGCTGCGGCTGCTCGCCGGACTCGCGCGCAACAATTCGCGCGAGTGGTACGCGCCGCGTAAGGAGCGCATCGAAGCCGAACTCTTGCAGCCGATGATCGCGCTCGTAAACGACGCGTCGGCCGCCCTCGCGGAGGCGAAGATCGGTCTGCTCGGCACGCGCGAGCGTTCGATCTTCCGCATCTATCGCGACGTGCGGTTCGGGCACGACAAATCTCCGTACCGCACCAACCTCGCTGCCTATCTCTCGTACGATGGCGGACGCCATTCGCAAGGCGGCATCTACGTGCAGATCGGGGCGCGCGAGTCGCATTTGGCCGTCGTCTTCCGGCAAGTGCCGGCGCCCATGCTGCTACGCTGGCGGCGCGAGATGGCGGCGCGGCCGGCACGGTTCGCGCGTGTGCTCGCGACGCTCGAGAAGCGCGGGCTCGCCGTCGACGGGCCGGACGATCGCGACGATTCGCTCGCGCGTATGCCACGCGGGTTCGACGACTATGCGGATAGCGAACTCGCGCCGTATTTCCGGCTGCGGCACTTCGTCGCGCGGCGTCCGCTCTCGCATCGGGAGGTAGGGTCGCGGGAACTCGTCGGCGCGATCGTGCGCTTCGCATGCGATGCGAAGCCGTTACTCGATTACGGCTGGGCGCTCGACTAGTGGATCGCGATCGAGCCGTCACCCTGCGGGGTGACGTTGTTTTGCTCGACGCCGTTTTGCGCGATTCCGCTTTGCGCGAGCGTCCGCTCGCAGAATTTCACGAACAGATGAACGACGTATCCGAGAAGCACGACATCGTCGATCTGACCGAGGATCGGGATATAGCCGAAGACGTCGAGCGGCGAGATGATGAGCGCGGCCGCAGCGACCGCGAGGACCTTCGCGGCCGTCGGAATCGCCGGATTCTTCATGAGGGGAAGCACGCGCGGGATTTCGTGCCAAGCGGCCTGGAGCGTACGAAGCGGGTTCACGAATAGCTCATACCCAAAAGACGGTCGCCGGTTTCACGGGCGATTACGGCCGAGACGGTCGTGGCTCGAAACCCAATCACCGCGAACGATCGCGGCGGTGAGCGACGTTTCGCCCGCGAGCACGACGGCCGCGCAAATTTCCGCGAATTTGTGCGCTTTCCCGGCGCCGTAGCAGTCCATGAGTTCCAGGCACTCGCGCTGCGTCGCGAGGCCCGTGCCGCCGCCGTAGGTGGCCACGATGAGCGACGGCAGCGTGATCGACCAATAGTAATCGCCGTTTTCGAGCAGGCGCGCGAACGTGATCGCCGCGTGCGATTCCGCGACGTTGGCCGCGTCCTGGCCCGTGGCGATGAAGAGGGCGGCGAGGCCGTTCGCCGCATGGGCGCCGTTGTTGGCCGAGCCCGCTAGCATCGCGCCCGCCATCGAGACTTGGCGATGGTTGAAGAGATCGCGGGTATCGGTGCCCATGATCTCGCGCATCTTGTCGCGCGTGATGACGGCTTCTGCGACGACGCGTTTGCCCCGCGTCAGCAGCGTGTTGATCTGTGAGTGCTTTTTGTCAGTGTCGATGTTGCCCGAGAGCAGAAACTTCGGCCGTAACGGATGATTCGCGACGATCCACTCGCAGCCCGCGAGCGTCGCCTTGCCTACCATGTTCTGGCCCGCGGCATCGCCCGTGGTGTAATCGAAGCGTAGGTAGAGCAGCGGGCCGATCGCGAAATGCGTGATGCGCAAGAGTTTGCCC
>CAZZUZ010000233.1:0-5182 GCA_964657315.1 Vulcanimicrobiota bacterium | reverse complement strand
TTTCCTTCGCGCAACGATTGGTGAGCGCAGATGAAGCGCGCAAAGCGCGCTTCATTGCGCGAACAATAGAGGGTAAATCATGCCGGGGTGGCAGGCAAACGTGCGTGCAGCACTGGATCAGCTATCCCAACCCGCCGATCGATCCCGTCGCGATCCATCTCGGGCCGAACTTCGGCATCCACTGGTACGGGCTGTCGTACCTCGCCGGCTTTTTCGCAGTGGGTCTTTGGATGGCGCGTCCGGCCGGCCGGCGGCGCACCGGCCTGAGCACCGACGGGGTCCAAGATTTCCTCGTGTACGCTCTCGCGGGCGTCCTGATCGGCGGCCGCACGTTCTTCGTCATCGCCGACATCGTGACCAAACACGACGCGGCGGAATATTTCGGAAACATGCCCGCGAGTCTGCTCGAGGTCATCGCCGTCTGGAAGGGCGGCATGGGATTTTTCGGCGGCCTCATCGGCGTCATCGTCGCCCTCGCGATCTTCGTCAAACGCCATCCGGGCCTCACCTTCACCGTGCTCGCCGACGAAGTCGTCGTGATGCTGCCGGTCGGCCTCGCACTCACCCGCATCGTCAACTTCATCAACGACGAACTCTGGGGCAACGTCTGCAATCCCGATCATCCGTGGTGTATCAAGTTTCCGGTGATCGACGGCTATCGTTACCCGTCGCAGATCTTCGAATCCATCCTCGACATAATCGTGCTACCGATCATTCTGCTGGTCTACCGGCGGCGGCCGCCGGACGGTGTAGTCGCGTGGACGTGGTTCGCCCTCTACGGCGTGACGCGTTCGGTGGCGGAAATCTGGCGTCAGACCGATCTCGCCGTCGGTCCGTTTACCGGCGGTCAATTGCTCGCGCTGCCCATGATCGTCATCGGCACGGGCCTCGCGATCTACTACGCGAAACGCGGCCGCCGCACCGACGTCGCGCCGGAGATCTCGACGCGCGCCGCGGCCGCAGTCTCACCGTAAAAATCCAGGAACGGCGCGCACGCAAACTGAAACTCCCGACTCCATGAAGTCGAACGTCGGAGCAGCAGCCGCTCCGAATTCGCTCGCGGGATCGCTAGCGACGTTGCGCGCACGAATCGCAGACGCTGCGGGTCGCGCCGGTCGTGCTCCGTCGGACATCGATCTCGTCGGCGTGACGAAGCGACGTTCACGCGAAGAGATCGATGCGGCCGTCTCCGCAGGGCTCACCGACATCGGCGAGAGCTACGTGCAGGAAGCGGTCGAGAAACTCGCCGGCTTCACGGGCGCGCGCAAACACTTCATCGGACACGTGCAGACCAACAAAGCCAAGGCCATCGTCGAGCAATTCGATATGGTGCAATCGATCGACCGTCTCGATGCGGGACGCGCGATCGCGAAGGCCTCGCGTTCCCTCGGAAAGCCGGTCGCGACGCTCGTGCAAGTCAACGTTTCGCCGACCGAACGCTACGGCGTGACGCCCGGCGAAGCGGCCGGTTTTGCGGCACGCTTGCGCGACGACGAGGGCCTGCACGTCGACGGCGTCATGGCGATCGGCCCGAATACGGACGATCGTGCGGAAATCGTGCGCGCGTTCGAACGAGCCGCGGCGGTATTCGCCGAAGTCGGCGGAAAGACGCTCTCGATCGGGATGAGCGAAGACTACGAAGAAGCGATCGCCTGCGGATCCACGATGCTGCGCATCGGGACCGCAATCTTTGGAGCGCGGATATGAACCAACAAGACGAAGACGAACTCGAGCCCCGGAACAAAGCCAGCGTCCTGCAACGCATCGGCTCGTTCTTCTCGCTGCACGAGGACGAAGAGTTCGAAGAGGCCGAAGACCCGACGGCGCCCGGCGTCGCGCCGCGCAAGAACGTCGTGCAATTCTCCGCGCCGCCCAAACGCGGTCCGTCGGGCGGCGAAGTGGGTCTCTTCGCGCCGCGCGGCTTCGCCGACGTCACCGAGATCGCCGACGCTTTGCGCGCGCGGCAGGTCGTCATCATCAACCTTCAGAGCGTCGACCGCGCGTTGCTGCAGCGCATCGTCGATTTTACGAGCGGCGTCGCCTACACGCTCGACGGAAAGATTCAGAAACTCGCCGACGCGATGTATCTCGTCGTCCCGCCGGGCATCCAAGTCAATTCCGACGGTATCCGCGCGACGCTCGCGTCCGACCCCACGTTCGACTTCCTGAATCGAGGCTAGACCGTGTCCAAGATTACCGTCGTCGACATCCAGCACAAACAGTTCAAGAAGAAGATCAACGGCTACGACGCGGCGGACGTCGATCAGTACCTCGACGAGATCATCGAAACGCTGGAAGACGAAGCGCACAAACGTTCCGCGCTCGAAGCCGAAATTTCCGATCTGCGCGAACGCATCAGCCATTTCAAAGCGATGGAAGAATCGCTTCAGAATACGCTGCTGCTCGCGCAGCGCACCGCGGACGAAGTCAAGGCGAGCGCGCACAAAGAGGCCGATCTCATCCGGCACGAAGCGCGCATCTCGGTCGAAAAAGAGATTTCGTCGTACACCGATCGCGCGAGCGACGCGCGCCGCGAGCACCAGCGTGCGCTCGAGACCGCGGAGAAGGCCAAGAGCGAACTGCGCAGCCTGCTCATGACGCATCTCTCGCTGCTCGATCGTACGCCGCAACTCGCGGCGCCGGTGCAATCCGAATCCGTCGAAACGCCGCGCAACGGGCTGCCGATTCCGGCGAACGTCGAGGCCTAGCACGCATGCCGGCGGCTTCGGCGTCACGCTCGACACGCGCACCACGCATCTATCCGAGCGGCCGTGCCGCGATGCTGCTCGGTATTTGCGCGCCCGAACTGGCCGGGCGAAAACTCACCATCGAAGGCCGTCGCGTGCAAGCGATCGCCTTCGATCACGTGTCGCTGCTCGTGTCGTTCGTCGAGCCCGCAGCCTACGAAGCCGAGCATCTCGCGAGCCTGCGGGCCGACCCGGCGCGTTTCGCCGTCGAAGCGAGACTGCTCGAACAGGCCGTCGAGCGCGCCGCCGCCACGGCGCCGGTCGTGCCGTTCAAGGCATTGACCGTCTACCCGGATCCCGAATCGCTCGAAGGTGCGGCGCGTGAGAACGCGGGCCGATGGGCGCGCCTGCTCTCGCGCTTGGGTTCGAAGCGCGAATGCGTCGTGCACGTGTACGGCGGGCCGCACGTCGCGCCCGGCGGCGAGCCGTTCGTCTCGCGCATCTCCGCGCGCGCGTCGCGTTCGGGCCGCGCGCCTTCGCTACGCGGCGACGAATCCGTGATCGAACACGCCTCCGCGCTCTTCAAAGCGTGCTCCGAAGCGGCGATCGCGGCGCGCCGCGTGGCGCCCTCGCCGCAGCGCGGAGCGATTTGGACCGCGAGTTTCCTCATCGCCGAAAACGACGTCGAAAAATTCGAGATCCTCGTAGAACGATCGATGGAGAAGGGCGCGCCGCTCGGCGTATCCGCGCACTTCGAGGGCCCGCGTCCGCCGTATTCGTTCGTTTGATGCCGTCGATCGCGATCTTGCCGGGCGACGGCATCGGCCGGGAAGTCACGGCCGTCGCCGAGCGCGTCTTACGCACGGTGCGGCCCGATTGTACCTACGAATACGGCGAGGTCGGCGTATCGCCGCTCGAGTCGCTGGGCACCGCCTATCCCGATGCGACGCACGCGCTCTGCGCTCGTAGCGACGCGATTCTCTTCGGCGCCGTCGGCGATCCGAAATACGACGCCGCGCCCTCGCACGCGCGCCCCGAGTACGCACTCTTTGCGTTGCGCAAGCGGTTCGATCTCTTCGCGAATCTACGCCCGGTAACGATGCTGCCCGGACTCGAGAACGCATCGAGTCTCAAGCCCGAGCTCGTGCGCGGCCTCGATCTGGTCGTCGTACGCGAAACCACGTCGGGGCTCTATTTCGGGGAGCCGAAGCGTACCTCGACGATCGACGGCGTCGAAACGGGTGTCGACACGCTCGTCTACACGGCGCCGGAGATCGAACGCGTGGCGCGCGTCGCCTTCGACCTCGCGCGTCGCCGATCGAAGCGCGTGACGTCGGTCGACAAGCAAAACGTGCTGGAGACGGGCCGCCTCTGGCGGCGCGTCGTCATCGCGCTGCACGAAGCCGAATATGCCGACATCGAACTCGATCATCTGCTCGTGGACAATGCGGCGATGCAACTCGTGCGCGATCCGCGGCGCTTCGACGTCATCGTCACCGAGAACACGTTCGGCGACATCTTGAGCGACGAGGCCGCGATGCTCACGGGCTCGCTCGGCATTCTGCCCAGCGCCACGCTCGGCACGCGCACGACGTCGATCGGACGCTTCGGCATGTACGAACCGATTAGCGGCACCGCGCCCGACATCGCGGGCAAGGGCGTCGCAAACCCCATAGCGGCGGTACTTTCCGCGGCGTTGCTGTGCCGGTATAGCCTGGGCGACGAAGACAGCGCGGCACGGATCGAAGGTGCGGTCGCGAAGGCGATCGCCGGCGGTGCGCGAACGCGCGACATCGCGAGCCCGTCCGAAACGGCCTCGAATTCTGCAGCCTTCGCGGAGAACATCTATGCTGCGCTCTGACGGTCAACGGCGATTGGTGAAATGCTCGCACGTCGCCGCCGCATCTCTCTTTGCGATTCTCGCAGGGATTGCGCCCGCGCCCGCGCCCGCCGCGCCCGGGATCCCGGTCACGGGATGGACGGCGACGAGTACGACCTCGATGAGCATCACGGGCGATCTCTCGATTTCACCCGGACGGATCGCGTTCGCGGGCAAGACGTTTCCTCTGCGCGATCCGCAGGTGCTGCGCGGTGCGCGGCTCGCAAACGCGCTGAAGATTCCCTCCCTCGTCGCGCCGGCGGGCGCGAGTGCGACGCTTTACGAAACGTCGATTCCCGCGACCGTCACATTGCGCGGCGGCAACACGCTCTGCGGTTCGAACGCGACCGCGCGATGGATGCTCTTCGTTCGATCGCCCGCGAGTCCGGGGCACAAAGCCGAATTGCACGTCGGCGTGTTCTCGAATGCGACGGCGCCGAATCTCGATCCGAAGGCGATAGCCAATTCTCGCTCGTTTTGCGGAACGTACTTCTACGAATCGCCCTGAGTCAGCGCGCCCTCCGACTACGTTGCGGCGTAGACGCGGATGGCGTCGATTCTCACGACGGCATTGCCCTCGAGCCGCGGCCGGGGGCCGTCTCTAAGAACGAGGAGC
>CAZZUZ010000232.1:0-5186 GCA_964657315.1 Vulcanimicrobiota bacterium | reverse complement strand
CGTCAACGTCGGCCGCCGTCCGCTCACGTTTCACGTGCAAACCACGATGCGAAACGAAGCGGGTTTGCGCGCGTACGCTGCGGCGGCCAGCACCCCGCGTTCGGTTTACTACCGTCATTGGCTCGCGCCGTCCCAGATCGCCGACGCCTTCGGAACCCCGTTAGCACAATATAACCAGACGGCGGCGTATTTCCGCAGCTTCGGAATGATCGTCAAGACGTGGCCGATGCGCACCACGCTCTCGATCATGGGAACGCAGCGTCAGATCGAAGCGGCGCTCGACACGAAGCTGGGCATGTACCAGTTCCGCAACTCGCGCTTCTTCTTGCCCTCGAAACAGATTTCGTTTCCGGCCGGCGTGGCGGTAGCGACCGTTTCGGGCCTGAGCAACGCGCATTTCCGCCACGTCCACTCGATGGTCGGCGGACCGCCCGAGCCCATCAGCGGAGGCTTCTCGAACGCCCGCGTCAACGGCGTCACGCCGAGCCAGCTGGCCGAAGCCTACGATCTCAACAACGCCTATGCGAAAGGCTACACGGGCAAAGGCATCAATCTCGGCGTTATCGGCACGGGCCCGATTTCGGCCTCCGACGTGCCGAACTACAAGACGATCTTCAACGTCACGGGCGCGAGCACGGTGACGCTGGTTCCGACGACGATCGCGAGCACCGGCGATTCCACGCCGCCGCCCGTGACCGGGCCGTGCACCACCGGTTCGTCGACGGCGCCCGTCGCCGGCTGCAATCCCGAAGACATCGAAGCGCAGCTCGATACGGAGCAAGTCTCGACGCTCGCGAAGGATTCGAACGTCCTGTTCTACCTCGCCTACAACGCGGCAAACGACGAACAGGGTCTCTCGCTCAGCGACGACGAGTTCAATCAAGCCATCGCCGATAACAAAGCCGACGTGCTCTCGTATTCGGTCGGCGGATGCGAATTGCTCAACGACGTTCCGGGCATCGGTTCGCTCACGCTCAGCCTCACCGGCGGCGACGCGACGGGTCCGGGACCGACGGAATACGCCGAGATCGCGGCCGAAGGCGTCGCGCTTTTCGTGAGTTCCGGCGACTCGGGCAGCGCCGGATGCCAAGAACTTACCGGTATGACGCCCGAAGCGTCGGTCGAATATCCGTCTTCCGATCCCGACGTCGTCGCCGTCGGCGGCACGACCACGCCGCTCGGCCCCAACGGCCGTCTCCTCGGCCCGATCACGAACTGGGGCCAGCAAACGCAGAGCGGCGGCGCAGCCGGTGCCGGTCTCTCGATGGATTTCAACACGCCGCCGTACCAGACCGCACAGGCCGCTTCGAAAGCGATCTGCACGAAGCGCTGCGTCCCGGACGTCGCCCTCGACGCGGATCCGTTCTCGGGCGCCGCGGTTCTCTACGACTCGGGACCGGGTCTCGGCGGACCTTCCGAAGAGCCCGTCGGCGGTACGTCCCAAGCCGCGCCGGACATGGCCGCGATGTGGGCCGTCATCCTCTCCGCCTGCGAACAGGTCTCGTCATGCCAAGGTCCGGCGACCAAGCCCGTCGTCGATCCCGCGAGCGGCTACACCGCTCCGGCAATTCCTCGCTACCGGATGGGCAATCCCAACTTCTTGCTCTATCCGCTGCTCTCCACGAGCGCGTATCACACCGCGTTCTACGACATCGTCTACGGCAACGACGCCGTTCCGCCATACGCGACGCAGCTGACCGCCTCCGAAGGCGTTCCGCTCTCCGCGTATACGGTCGTCGATCCGGGTGCGGTCACCGCAGGGCCCGGCTTCGACAACGCGTCGGGCCTCGGCTTTCCCTTCGCCTACTCGTTGCTCAAGACGCTGATTCCCGCAGCCAACTAGCAACTCCACGTTATCAACGAAAAACGCGCGCTCGCATCGAGCGCGCGTTTTTTTCGTCCGACGTCCGGCGCGCTAGCCGGTCGAAGATTTGAGCGCGGATTGGCGTTCGGACCAGACGTTGCGCGTGAGTTCGAAGCAGACGATGTCGACGGGGCGTCCGCGGACCATGGCGCCGTTGGGCTGGACGCGCAATTCGGTGAAGCCGACGCGGCCGAGCAGCTTACGCGACGGGCCGTTGGCGGGCAAGCAGCACGCCTCGAGATGACGCAGACCGGTATTCATAAACGTGTTGTCGACGAGCGCGCGCACCGCCTCGCTCGCGTACCCCGAACCGCGATACCCGGCGAGCAACGAGTAGCCGAGTTCGGCGGAGCTTCCGACGCGTTCGGCCACGCGCAGCGACACCCAGCCGATCGCCTGATGCGTGGACGCGACGACGATCAGCCACTCGAACCGGCCGACCGCGCGTGCGTCCAAACGCTTCGGCCGTGCGGCGACCCGGCGTTCGAACTCTTCGCGCGCGTGGCGCGGAATGTCTTGAAATTCGCGCAGGTGCGCGCTCTGCATGATGCGCCAGAGCGTTACGGCGTTGCCCGGCGTGACGGGCTCGAGGACGAGGCGCTCGGTCGTCACGCGGGTCATTTTGGGAGCGCTTCGTCGATGAGGCCGCGTACCTCGACGTAGCGCGCGTTCGTATCTCCCGTCGTGAATTGCACGCGGTCGCCGGAACGCGCGAGCAACGCCGACGGATCGTCGCGCGCGTCGACGGCGAACGTGCGGCGGCTCCCGGCGAGCGTGAAGTAGACGACGCCCGTCGGCGCGGTACCGATGCGCTCGATCCTACCGGCGAAGAGGCCCGCTCGCGCATTTGCGGGCAGACCGGCCGGAGCGTCGACGTGCAGAAATGCGGCGTATTGTGCGAACGCGTCCGTTTGGGGCGAAGCGCTTCCGCTCGCTCCCACGATCACGTGTCCGTTTTTCGCCTGCACCAGCGTCACCGTCTGATATTTCCCCGTCTCCGCGACTAGCGGAACGACCCACGTATTCTCGCCGAACGCGTTGTAGAGCAGCGGCTGCGTCGGGTAGAGCTTTCCCTGGCGAACCACCGGATTGGACGCAACCGCTTCTTCGGCCCCCTGCGAGTTAAATTCGCCTCCGGACGAGGTGTAGTACGTCGTCTCACCCGTCACGGTATCCATATACGTAAAGCCCGTCATCGATTGGTCGGCTGCGGGCGACGTGTGATCGACGAACCATACGAACCGCTCGCCCGCCAAAATGCCGAACACTTCGTCGCGTGCCGGAACGTGCACGTCGCGCTTGACGAGCAGCGAGTTGATGAGCCCGTGTACGTACAGCCCGAACCACTCGTTATACTCCAAGGCGAGGTCGGCGGGATAGACGCGGCTGACCCATTTGGGCAGCGAGGCGAAGTCGGCGCGATCGACGCGGCGCATCGCGCCCGTCGACGGATCGACGATCGCGACGCCCGTCACCTTGGTTCCGCTCCAGCCGATCGTCGGACGCCCGAGCGTACACAGGTATTGCGGATCGCCGTTATCGTCGAGCTGTAGCGTCGTTTCGAGAATCGCTTCGGTACCGTACTTCAGGTAGACGTGCCGGTAGAGGTTGTCGTTGAAGAGCGCCGAGGGCACGTAGCGCATCGGCTTGCGCTGTCGCAGTTCGGGCGCGTCGTCGGGATTTTCCGCGCTCACGACGATGACGCCCGGGCTCGTGCGTCGCGCGAGCCACTGCACGATGCCGTGGAATTCCAGCGGCGCGACCCACACGAGCTTGCCGTTCGCGACCTGCACGTCGAACTCGCCGACGCGGTAGTAAGCGCCGAGCTGACCGATCACCTTATTGCCCGCGAACTCCGCCGCGACTTGCGGTACGACGCGAACGTGTTTGACGTCGGCCGAAGGCGGCAGCGTCGTCGCGGTCTTGATGGCGACGAGGTCGCGCAGGCCGTTCGCGTCGACGATCGGAGCGATCGCGAGAATCGCCGTGAATGCCCCGAGCAGGCCGCCCACGATCGCATACGGGCGCGCCGGCGTCTTGCGGATGGAGACGATGCGCCGCGAGAAGACGAGCGTGCGAGCGGCAACGGCCAGGCTATAGATCGCGTTCGGTACGAACGTCAAGAGCAGCAGCGAGAACGCTTGGGGAAACACGAGCGGCGGCATCGCGACGTAGCAATAGGCGAGTGCTGCCGGCACGCCGGTGGCGAGCCGCAGGGCTTGGCCGCGCCACCAGAAGCGGCCGAAATCCAGATTGATCAGCCCGAGTGAGAGAAACAGCGTGGCGAAAAGAACCACCATCGATGGATGGGTTTCGCCCTTATCCCGATGGATGCCGCCCGGCCCGGGTACGTCCCCCGACATGAACGCAACCGCATCCGATCTCTCCAAGACGTTTCCGCGCAGCGGACGCGACATGCTGGGCCGCTATGCCTGGCTCGCGCGGCTCGCCGATAAAGCTCGCGCCGACCATGCCGGCACCGCCGGCGAATACATCGCGTACTGCGGCCTCTCGACCGGCTTCCTCGACCGGGCCGCCGTTTCGAAAACCGCCTTCGACAAACTCATCCGGGACGGGGAGAGCGACCAGGACTTGGTAGCATATTTCGATCAGCACGTCGACGACGCGCATCGCGAAGCGGCCAACGCGTACGTCCTCAACGACATGAAATCGCACCTCGACGAACAGGACGCCGAGGAAGGCCGCTAACCGGGCCGAGGCGCCTTACGTTCCGGCGCGCAGATCCACGCCGCGGCGAAGAACGGATCGAAGTCGGCCGCCAAGAGTGCGTCGGTACCGCTGCCGAGTTCGAAGACGTGACGGCCGGTGCAGAACGCCTTCTCGCCGTTCGCCGCAAACGCTCTTACGCGCGTCTCGCACGACCACTCGTTCGGAAACGGATCGAGGAAGAGATGTGCGGTCGCGCCGTGCGGCTCGCCGAGGTAGAGCGCGTAGCGATCGACGACGTGCGGTCGCGCGACCGCGGCCGCGCCGAGCGTCGCGACGAACGCGAGCAAGCCGATCGCTCTCGTACCCAGCTTCGGACGCGACATCAGATGACCGCAATCTTTGCCATCATGCCGCCGTCTTCGTGTTCGAGCAGATGGCAGTGAAAGAGAAAGATTCCGCGCACGAGCGGATCGCGGAAGTCTACGAGCACGTGACTGACCGACGGCGTGCCGTCCGCATGCGCGATGGGGAGGTTGACCGTATCGCGCCACATCGGCGTTTGCGACGTCCCGTCGATATCGGTCGCGACGAAATGCACCTGATGGATGTGGAACGCGTGGACCTCCGTCGAGTAATTCCGCAACGTCCACTC
>CAZZUZ010000231.1:0-5199 GCA_964657315.1 Vulcanimicrobiota bacterium | reverse complement strand
GGCCGACGTATTCGTCGAGCGTGCGCGGCCGCATACGGGCCGCGAGCGGCGGCGGCGCGTTGCTTTCGAAAAGGCCGATGCCGCTGCCCGGCCGTTTCGATCCACTGCTGGGCCGCTGACTCACTGACGATCCTTTCCCGTCAAACGCACCTTCGTTCGCCGCACCGTGCTGTTTACACACCACGCGCATTTTTGCTGCCGGCGCCGCATCACCGAAGGCGCGGGACGCAATCGCAACCGAATGTCGCGTGTATGGTTATGCTACGTTTGCTTACGCTCGTGCCGCTGACGTCGCTAGCGATCGCTGCAGCGGTAGCGGCTGCGCCGAGCGCGCCGCCTGCGGCGAAGATCGTTCCTCATACGCAGACGTTCTACGGTGTCTCGCGGAGCGATCCATATCACTGGATGGAGCGCGGCGGTCCGGACTTCGCCGCGTACGTGCGCGTGCAGAGCGCCTACGCGCGGGCGTTGCTTGCGGCCAACCCCGGAAGACCGAAAGTCGTGCGTGCGCTCGGAGATGCGTTCAAAGCGTCTTCGACGGCGACGACGACGACCGGCGTCGTGCGGGTCGGATCGAAGCTCTTCTATCTGCAGAGTTTGCCCGGCAGCAGCGACCCGTCATTGCAGGTGCGAGTCGACGGCGGTTCGCCCCACGTCATCATCGATGCGAAGGCGCTTGCGAAGGGGCGCGTGATCGGCTGGTTCGAACCGTCGCCGCAAGGCAGCGAGATTGCCTACGGCGTGACCTCATCGAGCGAGAACGTCGACATTCACGTTTGCAATGCCGACGGCTCGCACGACGTCGCGCAATCCATCGACAGCGCCGTCATTCCCGACGTAACCTGGCACGACGAGCATTCGTTCTACTACTCGACGTTGATCGAAGGCGCGACGAATCGGACGGAGTCGAGTTACTTGCACACGGTCGGCGCATCGCACGGCAGCGACGTTCCGATCGCCGGCTTCGGCGTGCACGGACCGATGGGTTCGGCGACGATACGCACGCTCTACACGACCTATAGCGTTCTCGGGCACGCCGCCGTCGCCGCATTCGTTCAGCGCGGTACGACCCCCCACATGGCGGTCTTCGTCGCGCCGTTCGCGCAGGCGACCCGCGCGTCGGGTCCCTGGCATAAACTCTTTAGCGAGAACGATTTCGTAACGCAGGTGGCGTTTGCGGGCGACTACGCGTTCGGACTTAGCGACCGCGGCGATCCTCGACGCACGATCGTCGTACGCGATCGTCGTAGCGGCGCGTTCGTTCGAAACATACCTCCGAGCGACCGCGGGTATCGCATGAGTATTTTCGGGAATCGCACGGGCATTTACGTCGCCGAAAGAGTGGGCGCAGACGTACGACTGCAGCACCTCGACCGGCTCGGGATCGTTCGCGGCACGGTCGGCGTACCGGCTGCGAATTCGATCGGCCTCAGCGGCCGGCCCGACGACGACGTGTTCGCCGTCCAGACGGGTTCTTGGACGGACCCCTCGCATTGGTATGAGATCCGGGGCGATCGGGCGGCGGTAGTGAGTCTACCGGTGAACGCTGCGTTACCGCCGCTCTACGCGCGCCTCCGCTATCGCAACGCGTTCGCTACGAGTGCGGATGGCACGAAAGTGCCCTATACCGTCGTCTACGCCGACGGAACGCCGAGGGACGGCCATCGGCCGACGCTCGTCGTCGGCTACGGCGCGTACGGCTTCGATATCGAACCTCCGATGCCGCCGGAGATTGCGGCGCTCGTGGATCTCGGAGTGGTCGTCGAGCTCGCACACGTACGCGGCGGCGGCGAATATGGCGAGCCGTGGCATCTCGGGGGCAAAGGTCCGACGAAGCAACACACGATCGACGATTTCGTGGCGTGCGCGCGAGCGGTCGAAAGCGACGGCTGGACCTCGCCCGAAAAGCTCGCGGGACAAGGCGTAAGCGCGGGCGGAATCACGATCGGCGGCGCGATCACGCAGCATCCCGACCTGTTCGCGGTAGCGATCTCGCAAGTCGGCTTCAACGACATGGTCGATCTCGAAAACATGCCCAACGGACCCGGAAACGTTCCCGAGTTCGGCAGCGTGAAAACGAAAGACGGGTTCGAGGATTTGCTCGCGATGAGCGCCTACGATCACGTCGTGCGGGCGGCCTACCCGGCGGTCATTCTGAGCACCGGCCTCGCCGATAAGCGTGACGCTCCGTGGCAAGTCGCGAAGATGGCCGCGCGTTTGCAAGCGTCGACGACGAGCGGCAAGCCGATTCTCTTGCGAGCGGACACGCAAGGGCACGGGGTCGTGCTCGACGCGACGGCGGAGATCGACGAATATGCAGACATTTGGACCTTCATGCTGTGGCAGCTCGGCGAGCCGGAGTTCCAGTCCGCGATGTAAGACTAGAAAATCTTTTTCTTCTTGACCGCCTGAACGGGCCGCGAACCCGGCGGCGGCGTATCGGCGGGCGCGGTGATCGTCACGTTTCCGTCCGCGTCGATCTGCCCCGTCTGCGTGTCGTAATCGATCGTGTTCGCGTTGATCGTGCGCTCGCCGTTCTTCACGTGCGCGTTACCCTGCATGTGCAGGTGGTGTTTGGCATCGTCGAGCGTCGCGGAATCGGCCGTGCCTTCGCGGCCGCCTTCCTGCGAGAAATGCACGTTGCCGGTCGCGACATACATTTTTGCTATGCCGTCGGCGTCGAGCTTGTCCGAAGTCAGCGTCGAAGGCTTCTGCGTCACGACCTGCGCCTTGCCGCTCGCGTGTTCTTCCGCGCCCTTGTGCACCACGACGTGCCCGTCGGCGTGCAATACTTTCTGCTTGGAATTGCCGACCGCGTGATCGGCCGTGATCTCGGTCGTACTGTTGTCGGCTTTGAACGAAACGGGCAGCGAGAAGTCACCCGTCTTGAAATTGAAGTCGAGATGCTCGGTGTCGATCTGATCGAAACCCGCTACGCCGGACGTGGAACTCGCATTCGACGAACCCGAGAGCGAGTCGGCCGTGCCCGTCGCGACGACCGAACCGTCGGCGCCGATTTGGCCCGATTGCGTATCGTAATCCAGCGTATTGGACGCGATCGTGCGATCCTTATCGTGGACTTTGACGCTGCCTTGCATGTGCAGGTGATGACTCGTGTCGTCGAGCGTCGCGGTGTCGGCCGTCGCGTCTCGGCCACCCACTTGCGTGAAGTGCATGTTGCCGGTGGCCGTGAAGAGCTTCGAAACGTTGTTGACGTCGAGCTGGTCGCTCGTGAGCGTCGACGGCGGCTGCGGCGTCATCTTTCCGTCGGGGCCTTTCTTCATCGACGCGTCCTGATGGACGACGACGTTGCCGAACGCGTGCATGATCTGCGATTTGGAGTTGCCGTTCGCGCGATCTGCGGTGATCGAGAGGCCTTTGCTCGTTGCGAGAAACTTCACGGGCAGTTCGAACGATCCGTCGATGTTGAACTTGATGTGCGCGGATTTGAGGTGATCGAACCCCGCAATACCGCTCGATCCCAAGAACGAATCCGCAGCGAGCGCGGGCCGAATCGCGAGGTTCGCGCCGAGCGCGGCGACGGCGCACGAGAGTACGGCCGCGAGCGCGCGCGCCGGCGAGAGATTCGCTTTTCGAGGTGCGTCCGAGCGCCCGATCATCGCAAGTTTCCGAGAACTTTCTCCAGCTCCGCGATCGGGATCGCTCCCTCGCGTATCACGTACGTGCGTCCCTGCGAAACGTCGATGACGGTCGATTCGGTTCCAAGCGGCGTCGCCCCGTCGTCGACGAACAGGTCGGCGTCCGGAAATTCCGCCGGAACGTTTCCGCCGGTAAACGCTGGGAGACCGCTGATATTCGCACTGGTTCCCGCGAGCGGTCCCGTCGCCACGAAGATCGTTTGAGCGAGCGCGTGCGCGGGGACGCGCAGGCCGATCGAGTCCTTTCCCGCAGCGACAGCCGCATCGATGGATGCCGGGCGGTCGACGATGACGGTCAGCGCACCGGGTAGGAAGGCTCGGGCGAGCGCGCGCGCCGCATCGCTCGTTCCCGCGATCGCGAGAAACGCCTCGACGCTTCCGGCGTGCAGGGCGAGCGCCTTGTCACGCGGCCGGTTTTTGAGCGCATAGATGCGCTCGATCGCGGCCGCCTTTCGCGGATCGGCGAAGATGCCGTAGACGGTATCCGTCGGCAAGATCGCGACCCCGCAGGCCGCCATGACGCGGGCGACTTCGCGCGCGACGTCTGCGGGCGGCACCGCGCGTGCATCAATGCGGCGCATCGGAGCCTAGAGGCGTACGCGCAGTCCCGTTCCGATCGCGACGCACGACAGCGGATCGTCGGCGATGATGACCGGAATGCCCGTCACTTCGCCGAGCAGCGTGTCGAGGCCGCGCAGCAGCGCACCGCCGCCCGTGAGGATGATGCCGCGATCGATGATGTCGGCCGCGAGCTCGGGCGGCGTCTTTTCGAGGACGGCCTTGACCGCTTCCACGATCGACTGCAGCGGCTCGAAAAGCGCCTCACGCACTTCTTCGCTCGTGATCTTCACGGTCTTCGGCAAGCCGTTGATGAGATCGCGGCCGCGGATCTCCATGACCAGTTCTTGCTCTAGGCGGTATGCGGAGCCGATGCGGATCTTGATCTCTTCGGACGTCCGTTCGCCGATCATCAAATTGTAGACGCGCCGGATGTGTCGGATGATCGCTTCGTCGAGCTTGTTGCCCGCGACGCGCAGCGACTGCGAGACGACGATTCCGCCGAGCGAGATCACGGCGACGTCCGTCGTACCGCCGCCGATATCGACGACCATGTTGCCGCTGGGACCGTCGATCGGCAAGCCCGCACCGATCGCTGCGGCCATGGGTTCTTCGATGATCTCGACGCTGCGGGCGCCCGCGAGTTTCGCGGCATCGCGGACGGCGCGTTCTTCGACGCTCGTGATTTCTGCCGGAACGCAGATGACGACCGTGGGCTTGGGATGCAGCAGCGCGTCGAGCCACGAGCGCGACTTCGTAACCTTCTTGATGAAGTAATTGAGCATCGCTTCGGTCACTTCGAAGTCCGCGATGACGCCGTCGCGCAGCGGGCGGATCGCCTGGATGTTTCCGGGCGTCCTTCCGAGCATCTGACGCGCTTCTTCGCCGACCGCAATCGTCCGGTTCGTCCGCACGTCCTTCGCAACCACGGAAGGCTCGCGCAGAACGATTCCCTTGCCTTTGACGTACACGAGTACGTTGG
>CAZZUZ010000230.1:0-5210 GCA_964657315.1 Vulcanimicrobiota bacterium | reverse complement strand
CGATACCCTCGCGGCGGGACTCAAGAGCTTCTACGCGCGGGATTTCAAGACGGCGGAAGCCGCATTTCAAAAAGCGTTGACGGTCGCGCCCGACAACACGCTCGCGATCTCGTTTCTCAACGCTTCGGCCGCGCAGCAGCAAGGCGAGCTCGACGTCCTCACCAACCTCGAGGAAGACGCGGCGACGGGCTCGCCCAAAAATTACATCAACCACGTGCGGCTCGGCTTCACGTACATGTTCGATTCGTCGACCGGCCGCGATCGCACGCAGGACGCGCGCGAAGAACTCAACGCGGCCGTCGGCATCGACCCGGACGCGGCACCGGCGCACGTCGGACTAGGTATTCTACGTTATAACGACCGGTCGGCGAATCGAGCGAAAGTCGAGCTGCTCGCGGCGCTGAAGACCGATCCGGACAACGTGCTGGCGCGCGAATACCTCGGGCAGCTCTATCAGACCGATCTGCGCGACCCGGCGGCCGGCCTGCGCTACGTCATCGACGTGCCGAACCTCGTGCCGGGCTACGCCGACATCCTGTTCCACATCGGCTCCCTGCTCAGCGATCTGCACGAGCCCGATGCCGCGATCGGCTATCTGCAGCGCGGCATCGCGCTCGACACCGATCACGTCGGCGAGGCGGGCCAGCACGGCTACACGCTCATCGCGCGCATCTACATCGAGCAAAAAGATACCAAGGACGCGACGCGCGTGCTCAACCTCGCGATCGCCGACGACGTCGACTCGATCTACGCGCGCACGCTGCTCGCGAAGATCAAGAACGGCGACTACGGCGCGACGCCCGATCCGAAATCGACGTGATCTCCGTTCCCGGGCCCGTCGACGACGGACACTGCGTCGGCTGCGGGCCGCAATCGGCGATCGGACTGCACATGCAGTTCGTGCGAGCCGAAGACGGGTCGGTGAGCAGCCGCGTCACCGTTCCGCAGCGTTTCCAGGGCTGGCGCGACGTCGTGCACGGCGGCATCGTCGCGCTCGTGCTCGACGAAACGATGGCGTACGCCGCCGCGGCGAACGGCGCGCTCGGCATGACGGCCGAACTCAAGATGCGTTTCCGGCGCGAAGTGCCGGTCGGCCGGCCTCTGATCGCGCGCGGCGCGGTGCTCTGGCAGCGCCGGACGATCCTCGCGCTCGAAGCGACGCTCGCGACCGAAGACGACGAGACCGTGCTCGCTTCGGCGGAAGGCAAATTCGTGTCACGAGGTGCGATCGATCCCGCGATGCGGCTCGGCTTCGCTAGAGAAGATCATGCCGGGTAAGCCCAAGCCGACCGCGATCGTCGCGGCGAAGAAGCCGCCGGCACCCACCCCGACGATCGACAATCGACGGGCGCGCTTCGAATACGAATGGCTCGAACAATTCGAAGCCGGGATCGCGCTCACGGGCACCGAGGTCAAGAGCATCCGAACGGGTCAGATCAGTATCGCCGAAGCGTACGCGCGCATCCGCGACGGCGAACTCTGGTTGCTCTCGATGTACGTCCCGCCCTATAAAGAAGGCAGCTTCTCCAACGTCGATCCCAACCGGCCGCGAAAGCTGCTCGTCCATCGCAAGGACATCGATCGCCTCGCGGGGCGCGTCAGCGAGAAAGGCTTGACGCTCATTCCGGTGCGCCTCTACTTCAAACGCGGCATCGTGAAGGTCTCGGTCGCGCTCGCGCGCGGCAAGAAGATCTGGGACAAGCGCAAGGCCGAAAAAGATCGCGACGTCGAGCGCGAATTGGCGCGCGCGACTCGGACGTGAGGGGCGCGAAGCCGACCGCGGCGCTGCGCGACTTCGTCGCGGGCCAACTCGGCCTGCGCGCGGGCGAAACGATCGTGGTCGGCGTTTCGGGCGGCCCCGATAGCGTCGCGCTCGCCGCGTTGACGTGTTCGGCCGCAGAGGCCGCGGGAGCGCGGGTAGTGCTCGCGCACGTCAATCACGGCGTGCGTCCGCGCGCTTGGCAAGACGAGGCGGTCGTACTCGCACTCGGAGCGGCCCTCGCCCGCGGCGAATCGCCCGCCGTGCGCGTCGCCGTTCGTGCGCTGCCGCCCGGATCCGGCGACGAGGCGCGGCTGCGCCGCGAGCGATACGCCGCACTGCTCGACGTCGCGCGCGACTACGGCGCCGGGCGCGTGGCGACGGCGCACCACGCCCGCGATCAAACGGAGACCGTGTTGCTCGCACTTTTTCGCGGTGCGGGTCCGAGCGGGCTCGCGGGCATCGCGCCGAGCCGCCCGCTCGGCGACGGCGTCGCGCTCGTGCGGCCGCTCTTGCGTATCGATCCGCGCGAATTACACGCATACTGCGCCGCCCATCATTACGCGATCGCGCTCGATCCGAGTAACGCCGATACGTCGCTGCGCCGCAATGCGGTGCGCTCGCTGCTCGAAGGCGTCCGGCCGCATTTCGCTGGCCTCGACGAGGCCGTCGCGCGCTGCGCGTACATCGCGCGCGGCGAACGCGAAGACGACGCCCGCGCGCGTCTGCGCGACGAACTGCGCGGCACGCTCGAGGCGACGCTCGGAGAAATCGACGGCGTGAGCTTCGAACGTCTGGAAGCGGTCGCGACGGCGATCGAACGCGGACGGCCCGGCAATCACTTCCTGCGCCGCGGCGTCAAAGTCGTCGTCGAATGAATCGAACACTTCCGAGACCCGTCGCCGAGGTGCTCTTCGACGAGGCGACGATTGCGAGAACGATCGCTTCCCTCGCCGCCCGCGTCGCGGCCGATCTCGCTTCTGAACCCTTACTTCTCGTAGGCGTGTTGAAAGGTGCGTTGTTCGTCACAGCAGATCTAGCCCGCGCGCTCCCGGCATCGTCCGACGTCCGAGTCGACTTCCTGGCCGTTTCCAGTTATGGGAACGCGTCGCGGTCGAGCGGCGAGGTTCGCATGCTCAAGGATACGAGCGAGAGTCTCGAGGGTAAGCACGTGCTGATCGTCGAGGACATCGTCGACAACGGCCTCACCCTTGCGTACCTGCAAAATCTGCTCGGCAGCCGCAACCCCGCATCGCTGCGATCGCTCGTCTTACTCGATAAACCCCATCGCCGCCGCGTCGACGTCGCCGTCGACTACGTGGGACTCACCTGCCCCGACGCCTTCATCGTAGGTTACGGGTTGGACTACCAAGAAAAATACCGAAATCTCCCCTATCTCGCACGGCTCCATGCTTGGGCCTGCGAATAGGGGACGACTTTCTCCGGAGGCCTCAAGCGCTTGGCAAAGCACGCCCGTCCAGTCGTCATCGTCGTCCTGATCTTCCTGGCAGTCATCATCGTCGTGAATCGGTTCGTCACGAGCAATCCGCCGCCGGAGAAGCTCAAGTATTCCGATTTCTACGCCCAGGTCGATTCGAACAACGTTGCGACGGTAACGATCACGGGAACCGATGCGACCGGCTCGCTGAAAAAAGCGATTCCGGGCGGCGCCGGAGATCTCAAATTCTCGACGACCCTCGCACCGAACGACCCCGGCTTGCAGCCCGACATGCGCAAGCACGGCGTCGTCGTGAACTACGAACAGTCTGCGGCCCAGCCGATCTTCGGTCAGCTGCTCAACATCGTACCGTTCGCGCTCATGGCGCTGCTGCTGATCTTCATCCTGCGTCAGGCCCAGAGCGGCGGCAGTCAGGCGATGTCGTTCGGCCGTTCGCGTGCGAAGCTGCTTTCGGAAAATCGTCCGAAGGTTACGTTCGCCGACGTCGCCGGCATCGAAGAAGCTAAAGAAGAGCTCGGTGAAGTCGTCGAGTTCCTCAAGTTCCCGAAGAAATTTCAGGCGCTCGGCGCGCGCATTCCCAAGGGCGTGCTGCTGCTCGGACCGCCCGGTTCGGGTAAGACGCTCCTCGCTCGCGCGATCGCGGGTGAGGCGGGCGTTCCGTTCTTCTCGATCTCGGGTTCCGACTTCGTCGAAATGTTCGTCGGCGTCGGCGCGAGCCGCGTGCGCGATCTCTTCGAGCAAGCCAAGAAGAGTTCGCCCTGTATCGTCTTCATCGACGAAATCGACGCGGTCGGCCGCCAGCGCGGCGCGGGTCTCGGCGGCGGACACGACGAGCGCGAGCAGACGCTCAACCAGTTGCTCGTCGAGATGGACGGCTTCGATCAGAACACCGGCGTCATCCTGATCGCCGCGACCAATCGCCCCGACGTTCTCGACCCCGCGCTGCTGCGTCCCGGCCGCTTCGACCGTCAGATCATCGTCGACCGCGCGGACGTGCGCGGCCGTCAAGCGATCCTCGGCGTGCACGCCAAGAACAAGCCGCTCTCCAAAGAAATCTCGCTCGAGACGCTCGCGCGCCGCACGCCGGGCTTCTCCGGTGCGGACCTCGAGAATCTGCTCAACGAAGCTGCGTTGCTCGCAGCGCGTAAGAACAAGTCGATCATCGAGATGAGCGACTGCGAGGAAGCGATCGATCGCGTCGTGGCCGGCCCCGAGCGCAAGTCGCTCGTGATGTCGCAAAAAGAAAAAGAGAACACGGCCTATCACGAGTCGGGTCACGCGATCGTCGGCGGTCTGCAGCCGATGTCGGATCCGGTGCACAAGGTCACGATCATCCCGCGCGGCATGGCGCTGGGCATCACGTGGTCGCTGCCGGACGAAGACCGTCACTCGATCACCAAAAATGGTCTGCTCGCGCAAATCACGATGGCACTCTCCGGACGCATCGCCGAAGAAATCAAATTCGGCGACGTTACGACCGGCGCGTCCAACGACTTCGAGAAAGCGACCGAACTCGCGCGCCGCATGGTCACGCAGTACGGCATGTCCGATACGCTCGGGCCGATCCAATACGGCCGCGGCAACCACCAAGTCTTTCTCGGACGGGATTTCGGCGAAGACCGTAACTACTCCGAAGAGATAGCGGGTAAGATCGACGCCGAAGTACGACGCATCATCGAAACCTGTTATGCCGACGCGACCAAGATGCTCAAGGAAAACTGGCACATGGTCGAACGGATGGTCGCGTCGCTCATGGAGCACGAGACCGTGGAGCAAGACGAAGTCGTCGCCATTCTCAACAACACGCCGCATCCGCGCAAGCCGGACGACGTCTCGTTGCCGAAGGCAGCGAGCGTCCCGCACGAACCGGAATCCATTCGCAGCGAAAAGCCCAAACGGTTCGGTCCGAACATTTCGCCGGAACCGGCATAAGCCGGGTGCCGTCGACGCTGCAAGCGCGAGCTTCCGCCGCGACGCTCGCGCTCGCGGGCG
>CAZZUZ010000229.1:1140-5272 GCA_964657315.1 Vulcanimicrobiota bacterium | reverse complement strand
GAGCTCAAGGCGCACAGCACGGCGAGCATCGTGGCGCAGCGCGCCGCCTTCGAAAACCAGATCGTCGACGCGATGGCGGAAGCGGAATTCGAGCGAGCCGCGCTTCTCCGCTTCGCGCGTGCGCCGCACGAACGGCTCGAGCACTCCCGGCCCCGTTCCCCACGTGACGTGGAAGCGTGGCACGGAATTGCCATGACCGATCGCGCCGTAGCCGCCGCGTTCCGCCCAGCCGACCACGGGAAACCAGCGCATGCCTTGCGCGTGCAGCCACGCGCGTTTCTCGGCGTCGCGAAATCGACGTAGGCTCGCGCCCATTGCTGCGGCCAGAAATCTTCGGGCCGATCGAATCCCGCGGTGCCGAGCCAGTCGCTTAGCGCCAGGGCGTGCGAATCGCGCACGCGCAGTCGCCGCTGTTCGGGGCTATCGACGAAGAACAGGCCGCCGAACGACCAGAACGCCTGACCGCCGAGATTCTGCGGACCCTCTTGATCCACGACGACGACGCGTTTGCCGGCGTCGGCCATCTCGGCCGCAGCGACGAGTCCCGCGAGTCCGGCTCCGACGACGACGGCGTCCGCACGTGCGTTCATGCCACGGCCTTCGCTTCGGCTTCGAAGGGCCACGCTTTTTCCACGCGCGCGCGGACGAGGAACACGATCGCGCCGAGCGCGAGCGCGCCCACGCCGAAGAGGATCGGCGCCGTGCCCGCCATGACGAAGATGTAGATCCAGCCGGCGAGTGCGAAGAGCGCCGGAACGGGGTAGAGCCACATCCGATACGGCGCGACGATCCCGCGCTTTCGCACGAGCGCGAGCGCGCCGATCTGCGCGCACGACTGCACGAGTACGATGCCCGTCGTGAGCGCGGCGATTACTTGATCGAGCGGAAAGAGACAGGCCGGGAGCGCGATGAGCCCGAGTGCGACGAGCGAAACGTCGGGAAAACGCGAGCGTGCGTCGACGTGTGCGAACGGTTTGAGAAAGATTCCGTCGACGGCCGCCGCAAACGGCACGCGCGAATAGCCGAGCAGGTTGCCGTACGTGGAAGCGAACGCCGTGACGAGGATCAGGACCGTCACCGCGATCGCGGCCGCCGGCCCGAAAGAACGTTCGACGACGGCCGAAGCGACGTGCTGACCGAGCGGCGGCAGCGAGCCGTCCGCGAGCGGGACTAATTTCTGCCATGGGATCGCGCCGAGCACGCCGATCTGCATCGTCACGTAGAGCACGGTGCAGACGCCGATCGAGAGGAAGATCGAACGCGGTATCGTCTTCGCGGGGTCGCGCACTTCGCCGCCGACGCAGCTCGACTGGTTGTACCCGAGATAGTCGTACATCGCGATGAGCAAACCCTGACCGAGCCCGGCGCCGAGGCCCGCGAGCAGCGAGTCTTTTGCGGGCAGCGCGGTCGCGAGCGCCGGATCCCAGCGTGCGTAGGAACCCGCGATGACGCAGAGCAGCGTCGCGATCGCGGCAACCGAGAAACCGATGCCGATCTTCGCGATGCCCGCGATTCCGCGATAGAGAACCGCGATCGTCACCACGCCGACGGCGATTGCGAGGATCTTGATCGCAGCCGGGTTGCCCTGCAATTGCGGCACGAGATAGCCCGCGTAGTTCGCGAAACCGATGTAGCCCGTCGCCTGATTGAGCGGCGCGGCGAAGAGCGTCATCCATACGAAGAGAAACGCGAGCAGCCGGCCGTAGGTATTCGCGCCGAACGTTTCCTTGAGATAGCCGTACGTGCCGCCCGAGCCGGGATAGAGCGATCCGAGTTCCGCCCAAACGAGTCCGTCACAGATTGCGAGCAGCGCGCCCGCGATCCAGCCCACGAGCGAGAGCGGCCCGTGCAGATTCCCGAGGACGAGCGGAATCGTGATGAGCGGCCCGATGCCGACGATCGAAATGACGTTGAGCGCGGTCGCACCGCGCAGCCCGACGCCGCGGACGAGCGTATCGCGCGTCATGCGTCGGTGTTCACGAGGGCTTTCGAAAGCCCGCGCGGAGCGTCGCTCTCGATGCCGCGCGCGCGAGCCACCAGTAGCGCGAGCATCTGCACGGTCACGAGCCACGCGAGCGCGTTGAACGGCGTTTCGACGAGCGGCCCGAGCCGCTCGATCCCTTCGAGCGACGGACCGCCGATCGTGTAGCGCAGCGCCCCCGAAGCTTCGACCTCGCGCATCGGCCGCGCGACGATGGCGCGCGCGTCGTCGTCGACGATGCCGACGGCCGCCGACGTCCCATCGATCATCGCGATGCTACCGTGCCGGAATTCACCCGACGCAAAGCCCTCCGCGTGCAGGTAGCACGCCTCCTTGAATTTGAGCGCCGCTTCGCTCGCAATCGGAAAGCCGTAGTCGGAGCCGAGAAAGACGACGCTCGATTTGCGCGCGATGCGTTCGGCCGCACGCGAGAGCGTGCCCAGCGTCTTCTCGCCGCCGTCGAGCCAGGCGGCGACCGCATCCGCGGTCCGCTCGAGTACGGCCGCGTCGCGGTGGCCGTCACGCGCGACGAGCGATGCGGCCCAGAGCAAAAGTAAAGCACTTGACGAAACGCTCTTGCTCGCCGGAACCGCGCGTTCGACGCCGGCGTTCAGCGCGATCGTAACGTCCGCGCGAATGTCGAGCGGCGAAGGCGTCGTATTCGTGAGCGCGACCAGTTTTGCGGGTGCGAGTTGATCGATCGCCTGCAGCAGGTCGCTCGAGCGGCCGCTCTGCGAGATCGCGACGATGGTGCGGTTACGATAGGCGCGATTGTCGAGCCGCGCCTCGGTTGCGGCGACAGCTTGGGCGTTCAAGCCTCGGCGACGCAGCGCGAGCGCGCCGAGCTGCGCGACGAAGAGCGAGCTGCCGCTTCCGACGAGGACGACGTCGCCTTCGAGAGCGCTCGCTAATCCGGCGGCGGCGTCCGTACTCGCGATCGTTTTCCAAAGCGCGGGCTGTTCGCGAATCTCACGTTCGAAGTGCTCGCCGAGTCGCACGTCCATCAGATGGCTGTGGTGCGGGAGCGCGCGCGAGGGTTCCCGCTTCATTCGCCGCCGTGAATCTTCGCGGCGTTCGGCGCCGGCTTTACTTTCGGAAGCGCGAACGCGAAGAGCGCCATCAAAATCGCAAAGCCGCCGATGACGAAAAACGCGTCGGCGTACGCGAGCGCGGCGGACTCGTGATCGACGAGCGCGTCGAGCGCCGCGACGCCGCGCGTCGCGACGAATCGGTTTACCGCCGCATTCGCGAGCGTCGCATGGCCGGCCAATACCGTACTATGAAAACTCTCGCGCCGGTCGAGCAACGTGACGAGCGACGCGCTCGCGATCGAACCGCCGAGATTGAGCGCGAGACTGATGAAGGCTCCGGCTTTCGGCGACTGCGCCGGCGCGACGTTCCGCAGCACCGCGACCAGCAGCGGCGAGAAAACGAACGAGATCCCGCAGCCGGTCATGATGAGCCACGGCACGATCGTACCGAAGTCCGAGTCGCTCGTCGTCGTAAACGCGAGCCCGACCGCACCGCCGCCGGCGAGGGCCAGACCCGCGGCGATGAACGCACGCACGTCGACTCTGCCCGAATTGGCGATCTGCCCGATCGGAATCGTGAGGATGACGATCGGCAGCGCGCGCACCGCGAGCAGCAAGCCGTCCTGCGTCGCCGTGAAGCCGAGCACGCCCGTGAGGTATTGCGGCAGCGCTAAGAGCTGACCGAAGACGATCGAGGCGTTGACCATCGCGAGCACGCAGCCCACACCGACGGCGCGTGTAAAGAGCACGCGCAAGTCGACGATCGGTTTGTCCGTTCCCCACAGTTCCCACACGACGAACGCCGCCACGCCGAACACCGCGGTCGCCGCCAACGTCGCGATGAGCGGATCGTTGAACCAGTCGTTGCGCTCGCCTTCGTCGAGCACGTATTGAAACGAACCGAGGCCGACCGCGAGCAATCCGAGTCCGATCGTATCGAAGCCGCTCGTCTTGATCTGACGCGGGTTGCGCAGCAGCGGCACGAGCAAGATCATCGCGACGATGCCCGGCACGACGTTGACGTCGAAGACCCAGCGCCAAGAAACGTTGTCGGTGAGGATGCCGCCGATGGTCGGACCCGACGACGGGGCCATGGCCTGCGGCGAGTATGGCCCCGGCC
>CAZZUZ010000229.1:0-1130 GCA_964657315.1 Vulcanimicrobiota bacterium | reverse complement strand
GTCGGACCCGACGACGGTCCGACCACCGCGCCGACGGTATAGATGGATTGACTGAGGCCTAGCTGCGACGGCGGAAACGTATCGCGCAGGATCGCCTGCGCCGTGGCGAGCAGTCCGCCGCCGAAAAGTCCCTGCACGATCCGGAACGCGATGAGTTCGCCGATCGATCCGGCGAGACCGCACGCGAGCGACGCGATCGTGAACCCCGCGATCGAAACGATGAAGTACTGCTTTCGGCCGAAGCGGTTCTGCAGCCACGGCGTGATCGGAATGATGACGACCGCGGAGATGATGTAGGCGGTGACGACCCACGCGCCTTCGTCGATCGACGCACCGAGATTGCCTTGAATCGTCGGCAGCGCGACGTTGACGATCGTGCCGTCCAGCGTCTGAAGCAGGGCGGCGAGCATGACGCCCGTGACGATGAGGAAACGTCGCAGGCCGTACTCGGTGAGGTCGATCGGGGTTTGTGCCGCCGCACCGCCGGCGGCGGAAAGCACCGGCAGCTGCGGCAGCGAAACCGGCGGTACGGAAACCGAAGTACGTGCCATGCTGTCTATCAGTACAACGAATGTTTAACTATGGGTTGCACCGATGAGCGATCGAACGTCCTATCGGGACGAACACGAAGCGTATCTCCACCCGAGCCGCGACGAACTCGACGTGTTGACGGTTCTGCGGGCGCTCGGCGACCCGACGCGGCTCGAGATCGTGCGGCTGCTCGCACACGAACCGTCGGGCGAAATCGCGTGCGGCGCGTTCGGACTCGACGCGACCAAACAAAATCTGAGCCATCACTTTCGTGTGTTGCGCGAATCGGGTGTGATCTTTACGCGCGATGAAGGACGCAATCGCTTCACGTCGCTGCGCGAAGGCGACTTCGAGCATCGCTTTCCGGGTCTGCTTTCCGCCGTCGTCAATGGGGCTTCGGTTAAGGTTCGATAACGTACTGAGGCTCCCGACCCGAGTTGTTATGCTTGCCCTCCAACGCCGTCATTCGTACGGCGTTGCGTTGTTTACGCAAGGGGAGCAATTCGTTGAATTTGGCTTCGGCGTCGATGACGCACGTCTCATCGCAATCAGCCCATCCTCCGCAGATCGCCGCTGCGGGCATTCGCCTCTAAGTGGCG
>CAZZUZ010000228.1:0-5280 GCA_964657315.1 Vulcanimicrobiota bacterium | reverse complement strand
AGAAGACCGTCGGCGCGAAGAAGAAGGCCGTCAAGAAGTAACCGATCGCAGTAGTAGCGATGGAAAGAAAGCCGGGCGTTCGCGCTCGGCTTTTTTAACTGAGAGACCAGGGAATAGGTTTTAGATGCTACGAAATTCAGCTGCGAAGATCACGGGCATCTCCGGCGATCAAATTCGGATTTACAAACCTGGAAATCATATCGCTGACATTCGGTCTCGAAACCCCGATAGCGTGGTGCCATAGCGGCTAGATACGTGAGCCGAGAGCGAGCAGATACTTCAAACCGTTATCGCTCCGACGTCTTCCGTTGCCGATCGAAAGAGGCCGAGCGTCGTCCGCTCGGCCTCTCGTCGTTCACCGCTACGCGCTACGCGCTGGCATCGCGACTAAGCGGAGATTTTCGCGCCGATCTGCTTGAGAATGCCGAGTTCGTCGGAACTGCCCCAGCGTTCGGTCATCACCCCGCCGTCGTTGTAACGTGCGATCTGCATCCCGCGCACTTTCACGTGCTTGCCCGTCGCCGGGATTCCGGCGAAGGTGCCCTGTTGCGTTCCTTCGATCGTGTATGCCATCGCGATCTCGTTCTCGTGCGCGAGCAGGTGATCGACCGACAGTTTGATGTCGGGAAAAGCGCCGCGCAGCATCGCGAAGAAAGCTTTGAAGCCGGCCGCGCCGCCCGCGGCTTGTTCGGGTGCCGGGTCGTGGTCGTTGATGTCCGGCGTCACGAGCGTATCGAAAGCGTCGAGGTCGCCGCTCATCACGGCTTTGGCCCAGTTTTGCGCGTTCTCTTTGTTTTTGGAATGCGTCATGATGTTCATGAGTACGCGGTACCCTACGAGATGGCTTTTCATAGGTACGGGCGAGCGTGCGTCGCGTTCGTGCGGCGGTCGGCAGCGTGAGACGCTCCACGTGCGCGTACTCGGTTACGAGCACGTTGCCCGTACTCGGGAGAACGTACGTGCCGGGCGTTCCCGCTTGGATTCCGATGTCACGGCCGTGGGCGGCACAGATCTCGTCACCTCCACGCCGCCGGCAGTCGCAACCCGTGTCGCCGAGCGCATCGCTCCGGTTCATCACACGAACTTCGCACGCGGCGTTTTCGCGTTTGGCCGTTTAGGGCGAAGTCGCTTCCAGGGCTTTTTTCGTTTCTTGGACCGGTTCGTCGGTCGCTTCGCGCGCGGCGACGAGTACGGCGAGCGACTCGTCGTCGTGCGGAAAGAGTCGCTCCGCGGCGACGCGCAGGATGCCCGCGATCGGGATGGAGAGCAGCGCGCCGAGGATGCCGAACGATTCACTTCCGAAGAGCAGTGCGAGGAAGACGACCAGCGGCGTGACGCCGACCGACTTGGAATTGACCATCGGCGTGAAGACGTTCTGCTGCAACAGTAAGAGGATCGCGAAGAGCACGCCGACGACAATCGTCTTGACCAGACCCACCGTGAAGAACGCGACCGCGATGACCGGAACGATGGCGACGAATATCCCGATGATCGGCACGATGCTCACGATGCCGGCGACGAGGCCGAGCAGGATCGCGTAGGGCACGCCGAGCACGGCGAGGATGATCGAGCCGATCACGCCGATGCCGAACGCGAGCAGCACCTGCCCGCGAACGAAACCGCCGACGACGGCGCCGACGTCGTTCATGAAAGACGCGGCGGCGATGCGGTGCTTACGCGGCACGATGCGTATGCCGAACGACTGTACCTCGGCGAGATCGCCGATGATGAGTAGCGTCATGCCCAGGATCAAGCCGACGTTGATGAGTCCGGCCGTGGTGCCGGCGAGAATCCCGACGGCGTGAGAGCCGACGCCGCCTGCGAGGCCGCCGACGATCGCGCCCGCTTTACCGGCGTTCTTCGCAATCGCATCGCGCGCGCCGGCGGGCAGACGCTCGAGCAGCGGCGACTGCGACGGATTAGCGATCTGGGCTTGCGTCGTCGCGACGAATTTCGGGAAGTCGTGCGTGAGTTCGGTCGTTTGCGATGCGATTGCAGGAGCGAGCCAAGCGACCGCGCCGAGGAAGAACACGGCAAGCACGCCGTAAACGAGAAGTCCAGCGAGCGCGATCGGGACGCGCCGGTTCGCAAGCCATTTGATCGGCGGATACACGACGTAGGCGAAGAGCACCGCGAAGATGACGACGACCAGCGTGTTGTGCACGCGGTCGAAGACCGCCGTGACCATCGCGAGCACCGCGCCGATCGCCGCAATCAGCAACGCTATCAGCAGTCCTCGTAGAAGACGCCGCGTCACGACGTCTTCGGGTTCGGCGAATCGCATGCCGCTAGACCCCGAGGTTTTCTGCGGCTTCTTTCCCGTGCTTGGTGGCCGAGGTCTTTGCGGCGGCGATCGTTTCGTCGACGATCGCGCGGCTCTGACCGACGAGTTCCGCACGTGCGGTACGCAAACGGCTCACCAAGTCTTCGCCCACGGGTCCGAGCCGTTTGCGTTCGAAGTCCGTCAGCGGCGCGAGAAAACCGGCCGCAAATCCGGCGACGGCGGCTGCGAGCATGAACGGCATCGGGTTTTCGAGCTTCGGAATGCCGCTTGCGAGCGACACGCCGAGATCGCCCGCGCGATTTCCGGCATCGTTGACGGTCGAAGCGACGTTCGTGCCGATCCGATCGGCCGTCGATGCGGCGCTCGTCTTGATCGCACCGAGCGTGTTCTCGATGTCGGTACGGGTGCCGTTCATTTGTCGCTCGATGTCATTAGGCGTTTCGCCCATGCGATGTTCTCCTTGACGGTTGCGATGGTTTTCGTGGGAATCGGCGGCAGCGCTCGCACGATGTTGGCGCGCGCCACGAGTGAGAAAACGAGCGCGGCGAGGGCGTAGATGCCGGTGACGATGAGCGCCGCAAGCCAGGGTGCGACGATGAGGCAGAAGGCGAGGATCAGCGTCGCCGTGAGCGTCGCGAGGATCGCGACGCCGAGCAGCGCCACGGCGAAGAGTGCGGCGAGCCCGATGACGAGCGCGATCGATTTCTGCTTGAGCTCGACGCCCGCGAGAGCGAGTTCTTGCCGTGCGAGTTTGAGGACGTCGCGAAAGATCCGGACCAGAAGCGGCACGATCGGCGCGTTCGTGGCCGCGGTCGTGCGCGGGTCGTTTATCGACAATTAGCGCTCGCTCGAAACGGAGGTCTTGACGATGCGCGCGATCGCAAAGCCTAGGCCGACCGCTACGAGGGCGGCGATTGCAGGCCTCTCGCCGCTGAACTTCGTCGCGTCGGCGTAGATGCGGTCGGGCTCGGTCGTTTCGAGGTACGCGGCGACGCCGTCGATGCGGCCCGCGATCGTCGCCGTGAGATTGTCGAGCGCATCGCTCGGCTGACGCTTTTGGACCTCGCTGCCGATATCGCGAATCGTCCCGGACAACGTGGAAATGCGTCCCGATGCTTCGCTCATGCGCTTGGAGACCTGGCGATTGACGACCGTACGCACGAGCGTGCGCGCGTGGTCGATCACGCTATCGGGGTTTGCCTTACTCTGGCCGGGGGGCGGCGTTGCCATGAAAAGTCCTCGCTCGTTAGGGCAGTAGGTGTCGCAGACGGGTGTTACCCGTTTGCCCCTTTCCGAACCGAGGCCGCGGCCTCCCGCGCTCACTTACTCGGCGACGACGGGGGGCGAACCGGTCGGCAACGGCTTGGGTTTCGCAAGCAAGAGCACCGTAGGAATCGACAGCACGAAGACGATCGCGCAGAAGCGAAAGACGTAGTCGTACGCGACGACGGTGGCGCTCGTATCGACGAGGCCCGCGATATTTCGCAGCGCGCTCGTCGCGTCGTGGCCGGCCGACATCATCTGCGAGACCAGCGGATTGGCGAGCGTGACGTTCGATGCGAAGAGCGCTTGGGCCGTATCCTCGCGGCGCGTGATGAGCAGTTCCAGCAGCGCGATGCCGAGGCTGCCGCCGAGCTGACGCACGAGCGTATAGAGGCCGGTCGCGTTGGACATCGCCGCGCGCGGGATTTCGCTGAGCGCCGACGTGGTGAGCGGCACGAACAGAAAGCCGAGCGCGAGCCCTTGCAGCACGCGTGGCAAGAAGATGTCCCAGAAGCCGGCGTATTGGTTGAGTCCGCCGAGCATCCACGATCCGACGGCGAAGATGCCGAGGCCGAGCGCGATCTCCAACCGCGGATCCATGAATTTCGCGACGCGGCTCGCGATCGGCATGCTGATCGCGGTCGCGATCGCGCCGGGCAGTAATGCGTATCCCGTCTGGAGCGCGTCGAAGCCGAGAACGTTTTGGAAGAATAGCGGCAGCACGAGGTTGAGTCCGTAGAGGCCGAAGCCGCTGACGACGCCGATGATCGTCCCCGCCGCAAACGATCGCGAGCCGAAGACTTTGAGATCGACGAAGGGCTGCGGATCGCGTAGTTCCCGCACGATGAAGAAGCCGAGGCCGAGGAACGCGACCGCCGTGAGCACGCAGATCGAGGTCGAGGAAAACCAGTCGTCGTGCTGACCGCGTTCGAGGACGTACTGCAGCGAAGCGATGCCGGCGGTCATCGCGCCGATCCCGATCCAATCGACGCCGCGTTCGGGTTTGACGATGTATGCGGGATCGCGGATGTACAAGTACGTCATGGTCACGGCGAGGGCGCCGATGGGAATATTGACGTAGAAGATGAGCGGCCAGGAGTAGTTGTCGACGATCCAGCCGCCGAGCGTCGGCCCGATAGCCGGCCCGACCATCGCGCCGAGGCCAAAAATAGCCATCGCGCCGCTGCGTTTCTCCGGAGGATACGATTCGAAGAGAATCGCCTGCGCCGTCGGCTGGAGGGCCCCGCCGCCGATGCCCTGCACGACGCGCCAGAGCACGAGCGTCCAGACGTCGCCCGCGGTGCCGCATAAGAACGATGCTACGGTGAAGAGCACGAGCGAATACGCGTAAAATCTCTTTCGACCGAAGAGCGCCGTCAGGTAGCCGTTGAGCGGCATGATGATGACGTTCGCGAGGATGTAGCCCGTCGCGACCCACGAGATCTCGTCGGTCGCCGCTCCGAGGTTGCCCGCCATGTTCGGAAGCGCCACGTTGACGATCGAACTGTCGATGATCGCCATGATGACGCCGAGCATGACGGTCAGCGTGATCATCGCGACCGGCGGGTCTTTGCGGGCCGCTTTCGGACGCGCGGCGCCGAGCGGAACGGGGATCGGCACGCCCGCGTGCGCCGGTGAAATGGCCGTCGTCGCGGGCGTCGCTAGGGATGCGATGAGAGTAAGCCTCGTGGTGTACGATGTAGTGGGTACGTCTAGCGTGACACTCAAGTCAT
>CAZZUZ010000227.1:0-5290 GCA_964657315.1 Vulcanimicrobiota bacterium | reverse complement strand
CTACGGAGCGCTGCGTGCGACGACGTCCGCGCCGCCGTTCGCGACGCCGCCGATCGATCTCAGCAACGCGTCGTCGGTGTCGTACGTCGCGACCGGCGGTGACGAATCGCTCGGCCCCGTGCGCTTCTCGGTCCCGCTCGATCGCGGACCCGACGGCATCCGCGAGATCGGCGGCACGCATCCTAGCGCCCTCGTCGCCATGCGGGGCAAACCCTACGCATTCGTCGCGATGGCTAGCGTCGACCGGATCGCCACGCTCTCGCTCGGGTCGCTCGAATCGCGCGCCGTCGGCGGCACGGAGCTGCGGCTCTACGATCGCGGGCCGTACGGCACGCAGCCGGTCGCGCTCGCGCTCTCGCCCGACGAAACGAAGCTCTACGTCGCGCTCGCGGGCATCGATGCGGTGGCCGTGCTCGACGTGACCGATCCGCTGCATCCGCATCGCATCGGCCTCGTTCCCACGGGTTGGTATCCGAGCGCCCTCGCGCTTTCGAAAAATGGGCGGTATCTCTACGTCGCCAACGCCAAAGGCTGCGGCAGCGATCGCGGCTTCACGGGCGATCAAGCGAACTTCGTCGATTCGCGCGGCCGCGTGATGAGCGTGACCTCCGACAGCGGGGCGCAGTGGGCGACGCTCGAGCGGATCGACATGCAGACGGTTATTTTACGTCATACGACGCCGCTCGCGCTCGCCAGCCTGCGTGCGATCCGGCCGCTGAAAAACAACCCCATCGTTCCCCAGACGTTTTCGACTGCGGGAAGTTCGACGATAAAACACGTCGTCGTCATCCTCGAAGAGAACAAGACCTACGACGCCATGCTCGGCGATCTCAAAAATGCGATCGGTCATCCGCACGGCCCGGGCGAGCCGGCCTACGTCGCCTTCGACGAGAGCGTTACGCCGAATCTGCACGCGCTCGCGCGCGACTTCGCACTGACCGGAAACTTTTACGCCGACGCGGACGATTCGGATACGGGGCACGCGTTCGCGTCCTCGGGCATCGCGAGCGCCTATACGATGCGCACCGCAGCGCTGCGGCGCGCTCGCCGTCCGGTCACGGGAGACGGCGTCGATCCGGAAGACTACACGCGCGCGGGTACGATCTTCAACTCGCTTGCGGCGCGCGGCAAGACGTATCGCGATTATGGAGAGCTCTTGAACGTCGCCGGTTACGATCAGGGCGAATCGCTCGATCCCAAAGCCGACGATCCGGCGGGTTCGGGGCCCGACGACGTGACGTCGCCCGTCCAGAGTCTGGGCGGCCGCTACGGCTTCGACGTGCCGGCTTCGCTCGCGCTCTCGGGCCACGTCGATCTCATCTATCCGGGATACAACGTCCGTATTCGCGACGTGCGGCGCGCGGCTGAATTCGAGCGCGATTTCGATACGTTCGTGCGAGCCGACGCGATGCCGGCGTTCACGAGCATCTGGCTGCCGGGCGATCGCGGCGGCACGGGGCCGAACCTTCCCTCGCTCCCCGAAGCGGTCGCGGACGGCGACCGGGCGCTGGGTCAGATCGTCGATTATCTGTCACACCTGCCGCAATGGCGCTCGACCGCGATCTTCATCATGCCCGCGAGCGCGGCCGCTTCCCGCGATCACGTCGAAGTGCATCGCTCCTACGCGATCGTCGTCTCGCCGTACGCCAAACGCGGTTTCGTCGGCGTACGCCATACGTCGACGGCATCCGTGCTCAAGACCGAAGAAGAACTGCTCGGACTGCCGGCGCTCTCGCTCGGCGACGCGCTCGCGACCGATCTCTCCGATTACTTCAGCACCGTACCGAACCTCTCGCCCTACGTGCGTGCCGACGCGCCGGCGCAGGCCGCACTGGCACGCTGACGTTGCGATGTACGTCGCAGTAGGCGCGTTACGGCAAGCGCCGAAGTCGTACCGCGTGACTACCGCGAAGCCGAGTTTGTCGAGCCCGTTCGTGCGAGGCGATGCCGCGCCGCTGCGGACCGCGCTCGTGTTTTCGCCCGCGTCGACCATCGTTCACGCACCGCCGCTGCATGCCGAACCGAACGCCATCTTCGAACGGGCGGTCGAGCAGTTCAAAATTTTCACGGGCCGGCTCGCCGCATCGGGCGTCAAAACCATCGCCGCTCCTGCGAGTCTCACGGCCCTCTCGCCGTTCGGTGCCGACGGCGCCGTCGTCTTCTCCGACGGTGCGTTCCTGATGCGCCCGGGCGATGCGAGCGCGCGCGCCGCGATTCCGGCGCTCGAGGCGCTTCTCAACGAAACGGGCGTGCCGATCGTCGGTCGCATCGACGCTCCCGGTCTCCTCGACGGCGGTGACGTGCTCTTCTCCGGCGACACGCTCTTCATCGGCGTTACCGAAGCGCGCCGCGCGGAAACCGGTCTGCCGCGCACGGCTCGTGGGAACGCGCTCGGGCGCGAACAGTTCGCCGCCTACGCGCGTTCGAAAAATATCGCGGTCGTGTCCGTCACGATGGCGGCGGAAGTGCGCCGTCTGCGGTCGGTCGCTTCGATCGTCGACGAGAAGACGGTCGTGCTCGCGCCGGGGCTCATCGACGCGAGTGCGTTCGCCGGTTTCGAACGCATCGACGTGGCGCGCGGCGAGGATTACGCTGCGGGCTCGCTCGCGATCGGCAAGCGCCGCATCCTCTGCAATCTGCGATTTCGCGAGACGCTGCCGCAGCTTCGTAAAGCCAAGACCATCGTCGAGGCGATCGACGTGTGGGAGTTCGGCAAAGTCGGCGCGACCCCGTCGTCGATGGTGCTCGCGCTCAAGCGCGGGTAACGTGCGCCTGGCGCTCTTTTCCGACATTCACGGAAACGTGCACGGACTCGATGCGTGCCTGGACGATCTGCGCGCGCAGGGCGGTGCGGATACGATCGTCGGCGTCGGCGACTACTGCATGGACGGACCGAAGCCCGAGCGCGTTCTCGAACGTTTGCGCGAGGCCGGCGCCGTCTGCGTGCGCGGAAATACCGATCGCTACATCTTCGATCGCGCGAACTTTCCCGCAAGCGATCCAGAAGAGGGGGCGAACGTCGCGTGGCAGCGCGAAGCGCTCGGCGACGATTGGATCGCGTGGCTCGCCGCGCTTCCGTTCTCCGCGCATTTCGGCCACGGTGGAGACGGCCTACTCGTCGTGCACGCAAACCCCACGGCCGACGACGTGCACGTGTGGCCCGACGCCGACGATACGATGCTCGAACGCATCACACACGGTGTGGTCGAGAAGACGATCGCGTTCGGGCATCTCCATCTGCCGTACGCGCGCATGTGGCGCGACCGCCTCTTCGTCAACGTCGCGTCGGCCGGTCTGCCAAAAGACGGCGATCCGCGGGCGGGTTACGCGATCCTCACGCGGCGCTCGGGCGGCTGGGAAGTGAAGCATCGCCGCGTCGCATTCGACGTCGAGAAACTCGCGCGGGAGATCGAAAAGAGCGGCATGCCCGATACGAAGAAGCGCTTGACGGTGCTGCGGCGGCATCGTTACAAAGGCCTCGATGAACGCATCCCGTAACGGCTCGGCCCCGGCGCTGAGCGTTCGAAATCTCGTCAAACGCTACCGCGACTTCACCGCCGTCGACGGCATCTCGCTCGAGGTCGCGCGAGGCGACTTCTTCGCGTTTCTCGGACCCAACGGCGCGGGCAAGACGACGACGATCAACGCGATCGTCGGGCTCGCGACGATTACGAGCGGTTCCATTTCGATTTTCGGCTACGACAACGTCTCGCAGTGGCGGCAAGCGCGCGGACTCGTCGGACTCGCACCGCAGGAATACAATTTCGATCGCTACCTCTCGATTCGCGACGTGCTCATCTATCAAGCGGGCTACTACGGCTTACGCGGGCCGGCGATTCGCAAACGCGCCGACGATCTGCTCGAACGCTTCGATCTCGGATCCAAATCGAAGGAGACGTTCGTACGGCTCTCCGGCGGCATGAAGCGCCGGCTGTCGCTCGCGCGCGCGCTGATCCACGAGCCCGAACTGCTGATCCTCGACGAGCCGACGGCGGGCGTCGACGTCGAATTGCGCATCGAGCTCTGGAGCTTGCTGCGCGACCTCAACGCCGCGGGCACGACGATCATTCTCACCACGCATTATCTCGAAGAAGCCGAAGCGCTGTGCAACAACGTCGGGATCGTCGAGGGCGGCAAACTCGTCGCGCTCGAACCGACGGCCAAACTGCTCGCGCGCCGCGGAACGACGTCGCTCGTCGTTACGGTCGCGAACGCGATCGACGTCCTGCCGGGTGCGATCTCGGCACGCGGCGGCGTGTTCGATCCGGGCACGCAGACGATCGCGTTTCAAAACGTCGATCCCGCGGCGATCGCGCCGCTGCTGCTCGCGCTCGGCGACGCATCGATCGCGATCGCAAACGTCGACTTCCGCAAATCCACGCTACAAGACGTCTTCCTGGAACTGGTCGGCAAATGAACGCGGTCGGATTCCAAACGCTCGTGCTGCGCGAACTCGTGCGCACGTATAAAGTAATCAATCAGGTCATCTGGCCGCCGATCATCACGACGGTGCTCTACGTGCTCGTGTTCGGTCTCGGTCTCGGAAGCCGGCTGCAGACGGTGCAGGGCGTGCCCTATGCGACGTTCCTGATTCCCGGGCTCATCATGCTGCAGGTGATCGATCAGACCTATGGCGAGTCGTCGAGTTCGCTCTTTCAGGGGCGCTTCATGGCCTCGATTCAGGAGTTGCTCGTCGCGCCGCTGTCCGCCGTCGAGATCGTCATGGGTTTCATCATCGCGTCGATCTTGCGCGCGCTCGTGATCGCGTTCTTGATTTTGACCGTCGGATTCGTGATGGTGCACACGCTGCCGCAAAACTGGTTTCTGTTCTTCGCGATGACGATCTTGGTGTCGGCGCTCTTCGGGGGAATCGGGATCGTCTTCGGACTGCTCGCGGAGAAATTCGATCACATCGCGGTGTTCACGACCTTCGTGATCACGCCGCTCGTTTTCGTCGGCGGCGTTTTCACCTCGATGCAGTTCCTGCCGCCGCTCGTGCAGCGCATCTCGCTCTTCAACCCGATGTTCTATATGATCGACGGTCTGCGCTACTCGTTTACCGGTCGCAGCGACGTCTCGGTTCCGCTCTCGTTCGCCATCGTCGCGCTGCTCGCGGCGATCGCGCTCGGCACGGCACTGCGGATGACGGCGAGCGGATACAAGCTGCGCGTTTGAAGATGAAAACGCAGTCTCGATACGTTCGGGCGCTTGCGGCCGCGACCGTCGCCGCCGGCTTCGCGGGCTGCTCGAGGCCACCGATGCGCGGCGGAACGGCCGCAACCGAGGTGCG
>CAZZUZ010000226.1:0-5300 GCA_964657315.1 Vulcanimicrobiota bacterium | reverse complement strand
CCGTAACATCGAACGGTTTTACCACCATCACCCTGTGGACGGTCTACGACCGCGACCCGGCGTGTTCGTATGAATTCGTGGCGCGAGAGTACGCGATTCTCCCCGACGGCGTGAAGCCGACCTCGAAGACGTTCGCCGATCGCGATCTGAGCGTCGTACGCAAATTCTTGTCTGACCTCGAGCTCGAACGCTGCGACCGCGATCGCAACGACGAGCCGTCGGTCCTCGAGACGTGGATCTGAGCTGACCTCGACGCGAACGAAACCGCTTACCCGCAAGCGCACTCACTCGCCCCGCGCTCGTTGGTCGATTGTCGAATGACCGCCGCTCGGCCAAGCGCTAGCATCGCGATGATGCACGTATCGTTCTTGCGGCATTTTGCCGTTGCCGTTTTTGCGCTGTTCCTTCTGGCGGGCTCTGCCGGGAGGGCGTTCGCGGCCGATGCGACCGGCATCTCGGGAGTCGTGCACTCCGCGTCCGGCGCGGCCGTTCCGGGGGCGGTGGTCACGGCTCGCGGCCCGATGCGGGCGAGCGCGGTCACGGCCGCCGACGGATCGTTTACGATCGCCGTCGGCCCGGGCATCTATCAGATTTCGGTGACCAAGCCCGGATTCGACACCGCCTCGACGAGCGATGTCGCCGTGCTCTCCGGCGCGACCGTTCCGCTCACGATCGTGCTTTCCGAGCAGAATCTCACGTCGTTGCGCACGATCGGATCGGTGACGAGTTCGGCGCGCGGCGGTTCCTCGATCAATACCGGGGCTGCGAACCAGAGCGTCGTTAGCGGCCACGAGTTCGCCGCGCTCGGAAATCCGCAGATCAACGACGTCCTGCAGCGTATCCCCGACGTCGTCATTCAGCGGCTCGGCACGCAGCAGGATACGGCGATCGTGGTCGGTGGTTTACAACCGTACGAAACGCAGGTGCTCATCGACGGCCATCCGATCGCGCTCGGGCAATACGGCGTCTATCTCAGTCAATACTTTCCGTCGTACATGATCGGCAACGTCGAAACGCAATCGGGCCCGGGCAATACGACGCCGTTTGCGAACATCGCCGTCGGCGGCACGACCAATCTCCAGACGATCGGCTTCACGAAAAAGACGACGGCCGAACTGAACTACGGCGTCGATTTCTACGGCTCGCAGAACGTCAATGCGACCGTGACGGGTTCGGCCGGGAAACTCGAGTACGCGGCGAGCCTGGGCACGGCGGGCAGCAACGGCTACTATTTCGGCAAGAAAGAGTGCGACGTCTATAACTTGGACACGGCGCCCAATACGGCGGCGACCGCCGGCATCGTCGCGTTTTGCGGCGACTTCAGCGGTTCGCTCTATTCGCGCGCACAGCTCTACAAAGCGAAATACGATTTCTCGCCGTCGACATCGTTCGACGTCAGCGTCTTGAGTTCGACCGGCGGCTATCTCCCGCAAGGGTCGGCTTGGGGCGCGTCCTACGGCGGCACGAAAGTCGAGCAGTGCATTCCGGGAACGCTCGAGTGCACGAACCCGGCCGACGAGAGTCTCGTCGGCAAGACGATCCAGGGGTTCTATTGGTTTCCGGGCACCGACATCATCAACAATCAAGAACTGTACAGTGCGAATCTGCGCACGTCGATCGGCGAGAACACGTTGCTCGTGCGGCCGTATCTCGGCTCGATCGAACCGGAAACGTATAACGGCTCGGGCGAAGGCGCGTACCCCGACTACTTCGGTCCGGCTCCCGGCGCCGCGAATTATCCCGGTCCGCAATCGCTGCCGCCCGGGACGCAAATCCCGGTCGCGGGGCTGCCGAATGCCAACGCCTTCGAGCAAGGCTGTCCGCCCGGGAGCGTCAACAGCTACGATCAGATCAACAGTCCGAACAACACGATCACGTCGACGAACGGTCAAGAAGAGTGCTATCAATATCCGTACAGTACGTTCGAAATCGATAAACTCTACGGCTCGACCGCATCGTTCATCCATCCGGTGATGGGCGGCAGCGGCTTTCTCGATCTCACGTACGATTTCCACGGACAGAGTACGTTCGCATATGCGAACTCGCCGTCCAACGTGCAAGTGCCGTTCTCGTCGACGCGCTATTCGACGTTCTCGCTGACCGGCAGCATCAAACCCGTCGAGAAACTCGCGGTCGACTTCGGTTTATACAATACCAATTGGACGGCGATCGGCGAACGGCCGACGTTCGACGACGCGGGCAACGTTACGGGTACCACGGGACTCGACCGCACGTCCACCCGGTTCGATCCGCACCTCGCGTTCGCGTTTCGCGCGGATCGCGATACGTCGATACGTGCGGCGGCCGGCACGTCGGAGACGTTTCCGTTCATCGGCGACGTGAGCGGTCCCGCGGCGGTGCAGCCCGCAGCGTTCTTGTACACGGCGGGCATCGTTACGGAGAAGAACGCCGATCTGCAGCCCGAGCAGAGCATCGCCTACGAACTCGGCGCCGATCACCGGTTCGGCAACGGCTCGATCGTGAGCCTCGATCTGCAGGACACGATCGTACACGACGTCTTCCAGCAGCTCACGACGCAAGAAAACGTCACGCTCTCGACCGGGCAGACCGGCATTCTCGGCATCTTCAAGCCCATCAACGTCGCGCGGTTGAACGCGAAGCTGGTCACGCTCAAATACAAGTACGCACCCGCGCTCGGCTTCGGCTTCAACCTCGCGCTGACCGCCGACAGTTCGATTCTCAGCGGCATTCCCGCGTCCGCGTACAATTCGTCGCCCTCGCTGCCGGCAAATAACGTGCAGGTCTGCGGCAACGCCCAATTCACACCCGGCCTCGCGACGTGCATCCCGTATCTCAAGGGCTACGGGCAGTTCACGTTCGCGTTCAAGGACGGCACGTTCGTCGGTCTCGGCACGGACTACGAAGGAAAGAACAACGCGGACTACCAGCCGCCGTTCGCAATCTCGGACCTCACGTTCCACCATCCGCTGCAGAAGTACGTCGATTTCGATCTCTCGATCGAGAATTTGTTCAATACGAATTCGTACGATTATCTGCCCCAGCCGTATTTGGGCGTGCCGGCGGTCGGCGACGTCTCGAGCGACGGAAAGACGATCGAGCAGATGTCGTATCCCACGTATCGTTTGCCCGCCGCGACCCGTACGCTGCGCGCGTCGGTCCGCGCGCATATCGGTCGGTAAATCCTAACCGGTCAACCAAACGTAGCGCGCGATCAGCAGCGCCGCCACGCCGTAGAGCAGCGGGTCGACGGAGCGTCCTCGGCCCGAGAGCAGCATGATCGCCGAATACCCGATTACGCCGAAGCTGACGCCGTTCGCGATGGAGAACGTCAGCGGCATCACGATCACGGTGAGAAAGCTCGAGATCAGAATCGGATAGTCGTCCCAATCGATCGCGCGCAGGCCGTCGAGCATCAGCGCGCCCACGACGATGAGTGCGGGTGCCGTCGCGGCGGCTGGAATGGCCGCCGCGAGCGGCCAGAACGCGATCGATGCGAGGAAGAGCGCGCCGACGGCGACCGCGACGAGTCCCGTGCGACCGCCCTCTTCGATGCCGCTCGCGCTCTCGATGTACGCCGTCGTCGTACTCGTGCCGAGAAACGCGCCGATGACGGCCGCGAGACCATCCATCGCGAACGTGCGGCGCGAACGCGCGAGGTTGCCGTCGCGATCGAGCAGGCCGGCCTTGTTCGCGAGCGCGACGAGGGTGCCCGTCGCGTCGAAGAAATCGACGAAGAAGAACGTGAAGACGACCGATGCGACGCCGAGGCCGAAAGCGCCGCGCAGATCGATCGCGCCCGCGAGGCCGCTAGGCGCGACCGGCAACGCGACGATGCCGTTTGCGAATCCGGCGAACGGCACGAGCTTCTCGTTCGCACCGACGTAGACGGGCGCACGCGTGACGATCGCGACCAGCGTCGATGCGACGATGCCGATGAGGATCGCGCCCGGCACGCGCCGCACGAAGAGTACCGCCGTAACGGTGAGTCCCGCAATCGCGATGAGCGCGCCGCTCGAAGCGAACGATCCGAGCGTCACGAACGTCGCCGGGCTCGTGATTACGAGCCCCGCGTTCTTGAGGCCGATGAACGCGAGGAACATGCCGATGCCGGCAGTGATCGAGAGCTTGAGATGTTGCGGCACGGCGCGCACGATCGCTTGACGCACGCCGACGACCGAGAGCACGACGAAGAGCGCACCCGAGATCGCGACCGCACCGAGTGCCGTCTGCCACGGAATCTTTTGGCCGAGCACGACGGTAAACGCGAAATAGGCGTTGAGACCCATGCCCGGCGCTTGCGCGAACGGATACCTCGCGACGATCCCCATCAGGAGACTGCCGATCGCGGCCGCGAGCGCGGTGACGACGAGCAGCTTCGCAAAACCGTTCGGCAGCACGATCGCGTTGCCGAGCACCGCCGGGTTGACGACGAGCACGTACGACATCGTCAGGAACGTCGTGAGCCCGGCGCGCAGCTCGCGAGACACGGTCGAACCCGCAGCCGTAATGCCGAAGTAGCGGTCGATCATCCGTCGCACTGCCACGTCCGCGACGGTCGCACCCTGCGCCAAAAGGAAACGGCCGAAGCTTCCGCTCCGGCCGTTTGTGTATCGCCGAACGGAGGTTACGGTTGACCCATGCCGCCGCCGGCTCCGTAGATGTTTCCGGTCGTGTACGTCGCGTCTTCCGCCGCGAGCTGCACGAAGATCGATGCGAGTTCCGCGGGCTGGCCCGCCCGTCCGAGCGGATATGCGGAACCGAACATTTCGAACTTCTCTTTGCTCGCGCCGCCCGAGATCTGCAGCGGCGTATAGATCGGTCCCGGCGCGACGCCGTTGACGCGAATGCCCTTGGGTCCGAGCCCCTTCGCGAGCGACTTCACGAAGTTCATCGTCGCCGCTTTGGTCTGCGCGTAGGCGTAGAGTTCGGGCGACGGGTCGTAGGCTTGTTCCGACGTCGTCGCGATGATCGCCGAGCCCGGGCGCAGATGCGAGATCGCCGACTTGATGATGTAGTACGGCGCGTAGATGTTGGTCTTGATGATCATGTCGAACTCTTCGTCCGGCATGTCCGTCATCTGCGCAAACGCCTGCTGACGGCCGGCGTTGCTCACGAGGATGTCGACACCGCCGAACTCGATCGCCGCGCGAGCGAAGGACGCGATCACGCTGGCCTCGTCGGTGACGTCGACGCGCACGCCCCGGACGTGATCCCGGCCATGCGCCTTCGCGAGATCCGCGCTGACGGTCTGCAGCGCCTCGGTATCGATGTCGGCCAGCACCACGCAGCCGCCGTCGGCCAGGATTCGGCGCGCGATC
>CAZZUZ010000225.1:0-5317 GCA_964657315.1 Vulcanimicrobiota bacterium | reverse complement strand
CTTTTTCGTTATGGGTTGACGGGGGAAGAGTACGGAGTTCAGCTCGACGCTTGAGCTTGATTTACCTGACGGTACCAGAGGTATGCGTAGATCGATCCGGTGCTCGCGAATAGTTTCCAGAGACGGTCGTTGGTGCGCATCAGTCGGCGTGTACCCTTCTCTATGTAGTTGTTATTGGCGGCTCGTTACCGGCCGAAGTGAGGCGAGTATAGCATAGGCCTAGTGGGCCGCCAAGTCTTGACAAATCAACGTTTCTTCGGGCTCGACGGCTCTTGGATAGTACGCTCGCTCTGTTGCGAAAATGCGTAGAATATGATACCACCGGCCACCGCCGCGTTGAGGCTCTCCCCAAAACCCGCGTGCGGAATCGCAACGGCCTCGTCGTATTCCGGCAATGCGCCGTCTACGCCGTGACGCTCGCTGCCGATCGCGATGAGCGACCGGCGAGCGAAGCGGTACTGCGGGAGCGGGCGCCCGTCCTTGGCCGCGGCGACGATCCGGTATCCGGTAGCGCGTGCGGCGTCTACCAGCTCGCGCGGCTGCGCCGTCGCCAGGCGCATGCGAAAGATCGCGCCCATCGTCGAGCGCACGACTTTGGGATTGTGCGGCTCGACCGCGTCGCCCGCGAAGATCGCGCGTTCGATGCCGAAGATCTCCGCCGCCCGCAGCAGCGTTCCGGCGTTCCCGGGGTCGGCTACGCCCGCGAGAACCGCGACCGGCTCTCCCGCTTCGAGCAGCGCCGCCGCCGGGTGCAGCACGACCGGAAAGACTCCGAGCACGCCCGGCGGCGATTCGACACCGGAGATGCGGGCCATCGCTTTTTCCGCAACGGAGAAGACGTTCGCGTCATACGGCCGCAACATCGCGGCAAATTCTCCGGCCCGGCGCTCGTCGACGTACAGCGCGACGGGCACGAGGCCGGCGGCAAACGCCTCGGCGAGCATGGTCGGACCTTCGACCGCGTACCGTCCCGCTTCGCGCCGGCCACGCTTGCCCTGCAGCGCTCGCACCGCATCCAACTGCTCCGCATGTAAGCCCATACGCGTTCCCACGGGGACTGCTTACTGCGCGAGCCCGGCCTTTGCCGCCAAAGGACAAAGCGCGAGAGCGCAGGAGTCGATAGAGATGAGTGCACGCAGGCTCGAAGCCGTCTTCCTCGCCGTCATGGCTTTGGCGATCCTCGTCGGCGGCCCGTCGCTCGTCTTCGCGATCGCGAAGTTCAAGAGCCTCGCGATCACGATCCTCGTGGTCTTCGCGGTCTTCATCGTCTATGCGTTCCGCCAGAACTATCGCGCGACGCGGCCGGGGGCGCGCCTCGCCGCGACGCGCGATGCGGCGTTCCTCGCTTCCATCATCGCGGCGGTCTTCTACATTCAATGGCCGGCGCGCTGGTCGATCGGTGCCACGGTGGTCGGTCTCGAGATCGGCATCCTCGTCGAATTTCTTTCGAAGGTCGTACCGGTCGAACGGGGGACGGGCCCGCAGACGGGTATCGACACGAAATGAAGCCACACTCGAGCGAGCGCGTTTACAGCGGCCGCGTCGTCAACCTGCGGGTCGACGAGATCGACGCGTACCGCGGTCCCGATCGCCGGCGACGCGTCGAGGTCCTCGAACACTCCGGAGGCGTCGTCGTCATCGCGCAGCCGAAGCCGGGCCTGATCGTGCTGGTCAAGCAGCACCGCCACGCCGTCGACGAAGACTTGTGGGAGGTGCCGGCCGGCATGATCGAACGCGGCGAACCGCCGATCGAAACGGCGAAGCGCGAACTCATCGAGGAGACGGGCTACCGTGCCGAGTCGCTCGCGTTTCTCTGGAGCATCTACACGACGCCGGGTTTCTGCACCGAACGAATTCATTTCTTCGTCGCGTCGGGCTTGACGCGCGGTGAAGCGGAGCCCGAGGACGACGAGCAATTCGAGATCCGGGTGTGGTCCGTCGAAGAGGCGTGGGAGCTCGTGGAGCGCGACGAACTGCGCGACGCGAAGACGCAGATCGCGCTCTCGTGGGCGCGTACGAACGCCGCGATCTCTCCGGTAGCGCGGTGATTCTCGCCGCAGGCGACGTGGCGGATCTCCAATACTTTCTGCTCGACGCCGCCAAGCGCTACGTGGTCGGCGCTACGGGCGAAATCGACGACGCGAGCGATCTGCTTTCGAGCGCCGCGGCACTGGACTACGTCATGCTGCTCTCGTCCGAGCCGGAAACCGAGACCCTCGACGACGATACGCCGATCGCTGCCGGCGTGCGTGAGACCCTCGCCCGCGCGGCCAACGCCGCGCTCGATTTCATCGCGACGCTGCGCGATGCGCCGCCGGAGATCCGTAGCGACTTCATGTCAAGGCACATGGTGCCGTCGGGAATCTTCTCCGTGCTCGCGAGAATGCGCGAACGTGCCGCGCTCTGCGACGACGACGTCGCCTTCCGTAAACTCGTGCTCGCGAGCGACCTGTTGGAAACGCCTGAACGCTAGAGCTTAGGCCGCTTCTTTGCGGGATCGGTTCGCGAGCGACAAACGCGCGAGCGCTTCGGGCGTCGGGATATTGACTTTGCGCGCGAGCTTGAAGAACTCCATCACCTTGATCGTATAGAACGTCGGATCGAATTCGTGCCATGCCATGCCGTGGCGGGCCGAAGCCGGGAACGCGTGATGGTTGTTGTGCCAGCCTTCACCGAACGTGAGCAGCGCGACGAACCAATTGTTGGTCGACTTGTCGGTCGTCTTATACGTGCGGTAGCCGAACGAATGCGACCAGCTGTTGACGAGCCACGTGCAGTGATAGACGAAGACCAGTCGCGCGAAGATGCCCCAGATGACGAACTTCCATCCGCCGATTGCGAAGAGTCCGAGTCCGAGCAGCACGGTGAACAGGACGTTGAATTTCTCGATGAAGCGCATTCCGGGATCCGAGACCAGGTCGGGTACCCAGCGGGCGCGTTCTTCGACGATGAGGCGGGCGCGGTTGCGGCGGAAGAGCCAGTCGACGTGCGCCCAGCGCAAGCCGCGTCCGGTCGTATGCGGGTCGCCGTCCGTGTCGGAATGTGCGTGGTGCGCGCGATGCTGCGAGACCCACTCGATCGGGCCGCCCTGAAGGGCGAGCGCGCCAATGACGGTCAGCGGATACTCCACCCATTTCGGGCAGACCATGCTGCGGTGCGTCAGCAGCCGGTGATACACGAGCGTTATCCCCATGCCGGTGGCGACCCAGAGACCGATGGCGAGCGCCACGGCCTGCCAGGAAAAGAACGCGGGCAGAAACGCGAGCAGGGCGATCGCGTGGATCACCAGGAGCGCGATGCCGACGGTCCAGTCGCGCTTGAGGATGCGCTCCGGGGGCTTCACGGCGGTGGGTGCGGTTTTGACCATCGAGCGTATTAAAATCCTGAAATCGGAGTGCTCTTGCCAGAACGCTCCGGGAGTGACGTAACGAAACGCACGTTCGCGTTTCTACCGGTTTCGCCCGTTAGACGCCGCGAGCGCGCGTGTTAAGAGACGGTGCCCTCATTCGAGCACCGCCTCTCGCGTTCGCTAGGTCCCTTAACGGGCGGCCGCTGTCTGGTCGAGCGACGCCTTGGCAACTTGGAGCAGCGAGTCGAAGGCGGCCTGATCGCTCACGGCGAGTTCGGCTAGGGCCTTGCGGTTGAGCGTGACGCCGGACTTCTTGAGCCCGTCGATGAGGCGCGAGTAGTTCAGGCCTTCGCGGCGGGCGGCCGCGTTGATGCGGCTGATCCAGAGCGAGCGGAAGTCGCGCTTACGGACGCGGCGGTCGCGGAAGGCATAGTGCAGCGAGTGCAGCAGTGCTTCGTTCGCGAGCTTGAAATTACGGCTGCGCCCGGCGCGGAAGCCCTTGACCATCTTCATGATCTTGCGGCGGCGTTTGAGCTTCTGGATGCCTCGTTTGATACGTGCCATTGTGCGCTACGCTCCTACAGCAGATAGGGGATCTGCGGCGCGAAACGCTTGAGATCTCCGGCGAATACGGGCTGGTCTTTGCGGAAGTTCCGCTTGCGCTTGCGCGTCTTCTTGCTCAGGATGTGTCCGCAACCGCTGAACTGATGGCGGTGCGTCACCTTACCGTTCGCGCTGACCTTGACGCGCTTTGCGGTACCACGGTGGGTTCGGATCTTAGGCACTCGAGGCTCCTTGGGCATTCACGGGCGTCTGGACGTTGGCCGCGTCGTCCGCGTCGTCGTCCTCGTCGTCTGCTTCCGCAGCGTCCTTGGCGTCGATCGCGGCCGCCGCGGCGGCAACGGCCTGGGCGTCGTGGTGGGGTTGGGTGTATTTTGGCGGGCCGGTCGGCACGGCTCGCGGCGCGAGGATCATGAACATGTTCTTGCCTTCGAGTTTTGCGTCGCGCTCGACGATGGCGATCGGCCCCATGTCGACCGCCATGCGGTCCAAGAGCCGCTTTCCGAAACTCGTGTACGTGATCTCACGTCCGCGGAACATGATCGTGACTTTGACTTTGCCGCCGTCGATGAGCAGACGTTCGGCCATGCGGGCCTTGGTCTCGTAATCGTGATTCTCGATCTTGGGCCGCAGCTTGACTTCTTTGAGTTCGTAGTTTCGCTGTTTCTTGCGGGCGTCTTTGTCTTTTTTCGACTGCTCGTACTTGAGGCGTCCGTAGTCGCTGATCCGGCAGACCGGCGGGACGGCCATCGGAGAGACTTCGATCAGATCCAAGCCTTTTTGGCGGGCGAGGGCGAGGGCATTCTCCGTCGGCATGATGCCGAGCTGGGTGCCTTCGTCGTCGATGACGCGTACTTGGCGTATGCGGATTTGATCGTTGATGCGCAGCGGTCGTGCTATGAGACGTTTCCTCTCGAAACAGTGCGGGCCGAAAACAAAAAAAGTGGCGATGCCGAAGCAATCCCACGTCGAAGAACCTACCGTCGGTTCCGTTTCGTGCGACCGGACACCCGAGGGCGTACGGTGAGCAGCGCTCGCGCGCTCCTGCTTCGGCTCGCGTATTGTACGCGCTCGCGGGCGCCGCGGTCAAGCGCGCGGGCAGACCAGGGGAACGAGCAGCCGCCGTTTGCCTCGACAGGAGAGTTTCGTACCGGCCGTAACGGCATCGATTCCGCTTATACGAGCGCGATCCGGCTGGAGGCCCGTTTTTCTTGTCTATTCGTTCGAACCTCGCTTTAGGCGTGGTTGCCGCGTCCGTCTTTTCGGCCTGCAGTTCCGGCGGCGGCAACGTCACGGGCGGCAACAGCCTCAACCCGACCCCGCAGCCCTCGGGGGTCGTCGCGACCGCGACCGCGGGTGCCACCGCCACCCCGACCTCCGGCGCCACCGCGTCCGCCACGCCGACGG
>CAZZUZ010000224.1:0-5319 GCA_964657315.1 Vulcanimicrobiota bacterium | reverse complement strand
ACCGCTCTCGCCTCGCTCGGCGAAGAGTGCCGGGATGGACCCGTGCGAACCGACGATCAGCTCGTCGGTATCGACGAACGGCAACGCGAGCTCGCGCGCGAGATGCCGCCCGATCGTCGTCTTTCCCGCAGCCATGAAACCGACGAGCGCGACGTGGCGCAGCTCCGCCACTAAACGGTCGAAGGCTCGAAGAGTTTGACCGAAGCCGCGACGGCCCGCTCGAAATTCTCGCGCGTCTCTTCGAGCGAATCGCCGCCGAATTTCTCCAAGATCGGCGCGGTCAGCGCGAGCCGGATCATCGCTTCGCCGACGAGCGAAGCCGCCGGCACGACGCAGACGTCGCTGCGCACGATCGTGGCCTTGGCGACCGTGCCTTCATGCAGGTTGACCGACGGCAGCGCTTTCATGAGCGTCGGAATCGGTTTGACGCTCGCGCGGATGAGGATGTCTTGACCGTTGGAGATCCCGCCTTCGATGCCCCCCGCGCGATTGGAACCGCGAACCACCGCGCCGCCGTCGCCCAGAGCGAAGACGTCGTGCGCGAGCGATCCGGGAACGCCCGCGTACTCGCGTCCCGCTCCGACCTCGACGGCCTTGACCGTCTGCATCGCCATCAAGGCGCCCGCGAGCACGCCGTCGAGGCGCGTATCGGGCTGCCGGTTCGCGCCGATGCCGGCCGGAACGCCGGTCACGCGAATCGTGAACGTTCCGCCGAGCGTATCGCCCGCGGCCTTGGCCGCATCGATGGCGGCGATCATGCGCGCTTCGGATTCGCGGTCGGGCGAACGGACTTCGCTGCTCGCGATCGTTTCGGCGTCGACGTCGTCCGGCTCGGTCGCGATCACGTCGCCGATCTGCGTGACGTAGGCGAAGGTGCGGATGCCGAGCGCCTCGAGAAACTGCGCGCAGATGGCGCCGAGCGCGACGCGCATCGCCGTCTCGCGGGCGCTCGCGCGCTCCAGCACGTTGCGCAAATCGCGTTGCCGGTACTTGAGTGCGCCCGCATAATCGGTGTGTCCCGGCCGCGGATTGGTCAGCGGTTTTCCGCCGCCGGTGAGCGGGTCCATCAGGTCGCGAACGTTTTCGTGATCGGCATTGCGCACGATGACGGCGAGCGGCGAACCCAAGGTGACCGAGCCGCGCAGGCCGGCGAGAAATTCGACGCGGTCGGTCTCGATCTTCATGCGGCCGCCGCGACCGTATCCGCCTTGACGCGCGCGCAGGGCCGCGTCGATCGCGGCGACGTCGAGTTTGAGATTTGCGGGCAGTCCGTCGAGGATGCCGACGAGCGCGGGACCGTGGGACTCGCCCGCCGTGAGATACCGGAACATCGCTCGCGCCTTCGACGCGTTGCCGGAACGCTCCGTGCGCGTACCGAAGGCGCCGTCATGTTGCGTGGGCCGGTACGCGTTGACGCGGTCATGTTGGAAGCACGCGCCGCGGAACTCGCGAAGCGCTCGATCAAAGCCGCGGCGAAGAACGCCGCACTCGATTTGATCGCCGCGTGCATGGACCTCACGACCTTGGAAGGCAAAGACACGCCGGGCAAGGTCCGGCAGCTCTGCGTTCGCGGCATATCGCCCGGTGCCGGCCTGCCGAGCGTCGCCGCGATCTGCGTGTATCCCAATCTCGTGGCGGCCGCGCGCGACGCGCTCGACGGATCTTCCGTGAAAGTCGCGTCGGTCGCGACCGCTTTTCCGAGCGGCCTGTCGCCGCTCGATGTCAAGCTGCGGGAAGTCCACGCCGCGGTCGCCGCAGGAGCCGACGAAATCGACATGGTCATCGACCGGGGAGCGCTGCTGCGCGGCGACGATGAGACCGTGCTCGGCGAGATCGTCGCGATCAAAGACGCGTGCGGCCGCGCGCACCTCAAGGCGATTTTGGAAGTCGGCGAGCTCGGCTCGTACGCCCTCATGCGTCACGCCTGCGAGCTCGCGCTCGCCGCGGGAGCCGACTTTTTAAAAACCTCGACCGGTAAGATCGGCATCTCGTCGACGCCCGCGATCGCTCTGCTGATGTGTGAGGCGATCCGCGATCATCATCGCAAGACCGGTATCCGGATCGGTCTCAAACTCGCGGGCGGTATCCGGACCACGAAGCAGGCACTCGGGTACGTCGCGATCGTCAACGAAACCCTCGGCGCGGCCTGGCTGCGCCCGGAGTTCTTTCGCATCGGCGCGTCGTCGCTTTTGGACGACGTCGTGATGCAGCGCCTCAAAGGCGATTCGGGAAACTACTGCAGCCTCTCGTACGTGGCGACGGCATAGCGATGGACCTGTTGGAATCGGCCTTCGCCTACGCACCGGCGCTCGAGTCGACGGCACCCGTCGCGCTGCGAGAACGGTACGGGCTTTATATCGGCGGCGCGTGGTCCGATGCGGCCGACGGAGCCGCGATGACGACGGTCAATCCCGCGACCGAAGAGCCGCTCGCGCAGTTCGCGCGCGGCGGCGAGGCCGATGTCGACCGCGCGGTGCGCGCCGCCCGGCGCGGTTACGATAAATATTGGCGCAAACTCCGGCCGGCCGAACGTGCGAAGTACGTGTACCGCATCGCCCGCGCGCTGACCGAACGCTCGCGCGAGTTCGCGATTTTGGAGACGCTCGACGGCGGCAAGCCGATCCGCGAATCGCGCGACTTCGACGTGCCGCAAGCGGCAGCGCATCTCTTCTATCACGCCGGTTGGGCCGACAAACTCGAGTGGGCCGTTCGCGGTCACGAACGGGCGCGGCCGCTCGGCGTCGTCGGGGCGATCGTGCCCTGGAATTTTCCGCTCCTGATAGCGACCTGGAAGATCGCGCCCGCGCTCGCGTGCGGCAATACGGTCGTGCTCAAGCCGGCCGAGACCACGCCGCTGACGGCGCTGCTGCTCGCGCAAGTCTGCGCCGAGGCCGAACTGCCGCCGGGCGTGGTCAACGTCGTGACGGGCGGCGGATCGACGGGTGCCGCGCTCGTCGAGCATGGCGACGTCGACAAGATCACGTTCACGGGGTCGACCGACGTCGGAAAAGCGATCGCGCGCGCCGTGGCGGGGACCAAGAAGCGGCTGACCCTCGAACTCGGCGGCAAGTCCGCGTTCATCGTGTTCGATGACGTGCCCCTCGATCAGACGATCGAAGGCATCGTTTCCGCGATCTACTTCAACCAGGGTCACGTCTGCTGTGCGGGATCGCGTCTTCTCGTGCAAGAGAGCATCGCGGGCGAGATCGTCGAGCGTTTGCGCGCGCGGATCGGCACGCTACGCCACGGCGATCCACTCGATAAAAATACCGACATCGGCGCGATCAATTCGCGCGAGCAGCGCGATAAGATCGTCGAACTCGTGCGCAGCGGCCTAGACGAGGGAGCCGAACTCGTACAGGCCGGCTTTACGCCGCCCGAGCGCGGGTTCTGGTATCCCGCCTCGTTCTTCACGGGCGTCGGGCCGTCGCAGCGCATCGCCCGCGAGGAGATTTTCGGACCCGTCCTGTCGATCATGACCTTTCGCACGGCGGCCGAGGCCGTCGAACGCGCCAATAATCTTCCCTACGGCCTTTCCGCCGGCGTCTTCACGCAGGACGGCGCCCGCGCGCTCTACGTGAGCGAGCGCCTCCGTGCGGGGGTCGTGTGGTGCAACACGTTCAACAAGTTCGACCCGAGTTCGCCCTTTGGGGGGTATAAGGAGTCGGGCTTCGGACGTGAAGGCGGCATGGCGGGCCTTTCCGCTTACCTCCAAACCGATTGATTGGCGAAAATGCGTGCGTTTCTGGGTACCGTAAAGTCGTGCTGATCTCGCAGGAACCAACGAGCGTCGACCGTGCGGAAATGCGGTTGTATTATTTACGAAACCGCAATCGTTCGGCCGAGCTCTTCGGCATGGTCGATCCGTCGGCGTATTACGAGCGCCCGATCGATTTGCGGCTGCCCTTCGTCTTCTACGAGGGCCATTTTCCGGGCTTCAGCTTCAACAAGCTCTGCCGCGAAGCGCTCGGCCACCCGTCGATCGATCCGGAACTCGAACGCCTCTTCGAACGCGGCATCGATCCGGACGACGTCGCAGCGGCGGAGGCTGCGGGCCGCAAATCCTGGCCCGAACGACGCCGGGTCGCCGAATTCGCCGCGGCCTGCGATGCCGCCGTGCTCGACGCTTTCGCTCACGCGCCGTTCGACGCGCGAACCGTCGAAGCGGCGTATACGATCCTCGAACACGAAGAGCACCATCACGAAACGCTGCTCTACATCATCTCCCGATTGCCCTATAATAAGAAGCGCGTTTCGGGCCGGCCGAATGCCCACGTCGAACGCGAGCCGCTCGCGACCGGACGCGTGACCGTCGCCGCCGGTACCGCGACGCTCGGTGCGAAGCGCGTCGCGATCCCGTTCGGCTGGGACAACGAATTCGAAGAAACGCTGGTCCAAGTCCCGGCTTTCGAGATCGACGTGAACGACGTGACCAATGGCGACTATCTCGAATTCGTCCGCGCGGGCGGCCCCGTGCCGGCGTTCTGGGTCGAGCGCGATGGTGAGTTCCGGCTACTGGGGCAATTTCAAGAATTACCGTTGCCGCTGACCTGGCCCGCCTACGTCACGCAGGCGCAGGCCCAGGCGTACGCGGCATGGCGCGGCGCGAAACTCCCGACCGAGGCGCAGTACCATCGCGCCGCATTCGGCACGCCGGACGGTCGCGAACGCGATTTTCCATGGGGCGACGAACTGCCGACGTCCAAGCACGGCAACTTCGATTTCCGCCGCTTCGATCCCGAATCCGTCGGGATCGTCGAGGCCGGCAAGAGCGCGTGGGGCGTCTACGATCTCGTCGGCAACGGCTGGGAATGGACGTCGACGGAGTTCGCGCCTTTTGCCGGCTTCGAGCCGATGGTGAGTTATCCGCAGTACTCCGCGGATTTCTTCGATGGAAAGCACTTCGTCGTCAAGGGTGCGTCGCCCGTGACGAGCCGTAATCTCGTACGGAGAAGCCTGCGCAATTGGTATCGCGCGGACTACCCGTACGTGTACGCGACGTTCCGAACCGTCTCGGGCTAGTTACTTCTTCGTGGGGTCGTGGCCCCAATTCTTGAGCGAGTATGCCCAGCGCGTTTCGGAGACGTCGCCGCCGGGCCGTTGCGCGCTGTGTCGCTTGATGTAGCCCACGACCTTGTGCATGTGCGCGATGTCGGCTTGCGTATATTCCGACTTCTTCTTTTGCAGGATCCTGATGATGTGCCGGCCCGACTCGTGACCGACCGACTCGCCGTCGCCGTCTTTCGACCAGCCGACCTCTTTGGATTCGCCCGTGTGCAGCCACTTCTCGAGTGCCGCCGGGCTCATGTTCACGAGCTC
>CAZZUZ010000223.1:0-5372 GCA_964657315.1 Vulcanimicrobiota bacterium | reverse complement strand
GATGCAGGCGGGCGGCGGCACGCTGATCGGTAGCGTGGTTTCCGATTTCGCGATTTACATGCGCGCGAAGAACGACGCCGACGCACTCGCGGCGGAAGATCCGGATTTACGTTTCGCCGAACACCGCGAACTGCGCCCCTACGTCGACGACGATCGCAGCGAGCGCGCGACCCTCGTGAGCAGTTAGGGAATCTCCGGCATCTCTGCGAAGGGCCGAACATGGCTTCGCGATACGCGGTCGGGTTCGACTTCGACCATACTCTGGGCATCGACAACAAACTCGAACGGACGGTGATGCTCGAATCGCTCGCGAGCTACGCGCGCGCGCACGACGTGACGTACGACGCGGCCGCGGACGACGTGCTCGAGAGCTATCGCGTCGGACCGCTGACCCCCGAGATCGCATTTGCCGGATTCGTCGAGCGCTTCGCACCCGTCCACGGGGCTTCGGTGATGGATCTCGCGAGCGGCTATCGCGAGCGAGTGATGGCAAAAGCCGAGCAGTACGTTTCGCTCGTGACCGGCGCCAAAGAAATGCTCGCAACATTGAGCGAGATGGGCGTTCCGACCGCGCTGCTCACCAACGGCTGGAGTCCGTTTCAAGAAGAAAAGGCGCGCGTGCTCGGTTTCGAAGGGCCGGTCTTCGTGTCGGAACGGATCGGCGTTCGCAAGCCCGCGCGCGAGGCGTTCGCCTATCTCGTCAAAGCGTTCGATCGCGCGCCCGCGGATATCATGTACGTCGGCGACGATCCGCACGCCGACTGCGCGGGTGCGAAGGATGCGGGTCTGACATCGGTGTGGTTCGATTGGGAGCAGCGAGTCTATCCGGCCGACTGCGCGCCGCCCGATTTCACGATCAAACGGCTCGCAGATTTGCCCGCGCTGCTGACCTGATCGCATTACGAATTCCTCAAGGTCGCCCTTAATGGAAAGCGAAGCACCAGGCGATGGCGCGAGCGCTGAGTCTGCTGCGATGCGCGTGAGCGGAGGCGAACTCCGTTCACGGGTGATCCGTTCGCCGCGCGGTCCGGCCGTGCGGCCGACCCCCGGGCGCGTGAAAGAAGCGCTCTTTTCGATCGTGGGCCATGCGATCGTCGACGCGCGCGTACTCGATCTTTACGCCGGCTCCGGCGCCATCGGTTTCGAAGCGCTCTCGCGCGGCGCGGCGCGTGCGACGTTCGTAGAATTGCACGCCCCGACGGCAAATGCGATTCGCGAAACTGCGGCCGACTTCGATTTGGAAAACTGCGTGTCCGTCGTGTGCGCGCCGGCCGAAAAGGTCGCGCTTCGCCTCTCCGGACGCTTCGACTTCGTGTATGCCGATCCGCCGTACGCGCTGCCGCCGCCGCATCTGACGTTCGGCAACCTGCGTTCGCGTAAGATCGTCGACGCGCAGACGACGCTCGTCTACGAACATCGAGAAGGCGCGCCGGACTTCGCGAGCCCGGGTTTTACGACGCTGCGCACCGCGAATTACGGCGAAGTCGTCCTGCAGTTTCTGCGCGTCGAGGCGGAATGATGGAGAACGGAACGGCTCGGCGCGGGCACGCGGTCTATCCCGGTTCCTTCGATCCGCCGACCAACGGACATCTCGACGTCATCAAACGCGCCGCGTCCGTGTTCGGCACGCTGACCGTGGCCGTCGTCGTCAATCCGCAGAAGCGCAGCCCGCTCTTCACGCTCGCCGAACGCGAAGAGATGCTCGTTGCATGCACGAAGATGCACGCGAACGTGCGCGTCGATCACTTTCGCGGACTGCTCGCCGATTTCGTCCGCGGCATCGATGCGGACGTCATCGTCAAAGGCTTGCGCGTCGTTTCCGATTTCGAAAACGAGATGGCGTTCGCGCATATGAATCGATCGCTATCGGGCGTCGATACGATGTTCCTCATGTCGGACGCGAGCTATTCGTTCGTCAGCTCAAGCCTCATCAAAGAAGTCCATCTGCAAGGCGGGGACATCACGAAATACGTGCCGCAGGTCGTTCTCGAGTCCATGCAACAAAAGCGCATCGCAAACGGGAGGAACTAACATTGTCGATCTATCGCGTCATCGATAAACTCGAAGGGTACGTGCGTGAAGGTACGTGGATGCCGTTCGGATACCGCATCCTGAGCGAAGAGCGTCTCGTCGAATTCATCGAGAAGATGCGTTCGACGCTGCCCGAAGAAGTCGGCCGTGCGAAAGTAATCGCGACGAATAAAGAGCGCGTGATTCGCGACGCGCAGGAGAAGGCGCAGCAGATCGTCACCGAAGCGGTCAATCAAAAGACCGAACTGATCGATCAGACCGACATCATGAAGCAGGCGCGCATCATGGCCGACGTCATCCTGCGCGAAGCCGAAGAGAAGGCACGTAAGACCCGTGCCGGAGCCGACGCCTACGCCGGTCAAGTGCTCGCCGATCTCGAGGCGCGTCTCGCTACGGCACTCGGATCGGTGAAGAAGGGGCAAGAGGCGCTCGTTCCGCGCGCCGCCGCCGCTGCGTCCGCGCAGGCCCAGCCGGTCGCTGAAGCCGCGGCGAAGTCGAAGCGCGCCGCGTTCGACGCACAAAGCGAAAGTGAAATCCTCGCCGTCAAGGTCAGCACCTAAGGGCGGCAGGCGACGCGCGGCGCTCGCGATCGCCGCCGGCGTCGCGGGCGGTTTGCTCGCCGTCGCTCCGCTGCCGTACTTCATCATCGCACCCGGTCACGCGATCGACCTCGGCACACGCATAACGGTCGAAGGCCGCGCCGCTTCACGCGCGCGGTTCTACCTGACCGACGTCACCGTCGGGCGCGCGACGACGCTCGGGTTACTCGCGAAGTTCTTTCCCTCGACCAAGATCGTGCCGCAAGGCGACGTGATGCCCGCGGGCCAGAGTCCGGCCGCATTCGATCGCTCGATGAGCGATGCCATGACCGAGAGCCAGACGGTCGCCGCTTACGTCGCGGAGCGCGCCGCGGGGTATCGCGTGCCCGAAGATTTCATCGTTCGCGTCGAGGGCTTTCCCACGAAAACGTTCGCGACGGCGGCGCTGCGCGTCGGCGACCGCGTGCTCTCGGTCGGCGGAAAACGCGTGCGCGGGACCTCCGATATCGCGGCTGCGGTCGCGCTCGCACGTGCGGCGTCGGTTCCCGTCGAGATCGAGCGTTCGGGCAAACGGGCGACCGAACGCGTGCGGACGCTGCGCCTGCCGAGCGGCTCGCGCAAACTCGGCATCTACGTGAGTTCGCGTCTGCCCGCGATGGATTTGCCGGTACCCGTCCGCTTCGCGATGGACGACGTCTCGGGGGCGAGCGCGGGGCTCATGTTCGCGCTGCAGATCTACGCTCAGCTCCATCCGCTCGCGCTCTCCAAAGCGGTCGCGGGTACGGGAACGCTCTCGCCCGACGGAGCCGTCGGGCCGATCGAGGGCACCGCGCAGAAGCTCGAAGCCGCGCGCCGCGCGGGCGCGACGGTGTTCTTCGTGCCGCGTCAAAATCTCGCCGATCTCGCGGGAACGAAAACGACCGGCATCGATATCGTGCCGGTCGCAACGTTTGCTTGCGCGCTGAAGTATCTACGCCGAATCTAGATCGGGGGCGCCTGAACGTTGTGGGCGAACATCTCGAGCCGTTCGCGGTCGAGCGCGCGCACCCGTCCGCGATCGAGTTCGACGGCGCTCGCGTTCTTGAGCCGCAGCAGCGCGCGCGCCGCCATGTCTCGCACCGTTCCGGCCGCCGCGGCGATCTGCGCTTGGGAGAGGTTTTCGATACCCGAGAGACCGCGCGCCATGCCCGTGGTCGCCGGGGCGTACGATAATAAGAATTTGGCAACGCGCTGGAGGACGTGTGCGAACGCGAGATCCGCGATCGTGTCGATCGAACGTCGGCGCGCCTGCGATGCGTCGGTCAGAAAGCCGATCGCGAGTTCGGCGTCGTTTCGGCTCGCGTGCAGTACGCCTTCGGTCGGCAGCAGCACGATGCTGCAGTCGGTCAACGCTTCCGCGCGCGTGGTGGCGCCGCCGCCGTCGAACGTGCCCGTTTCGTTGATCGGATCGAGCGGGAGGCGCTCGCCGAGCGCGTGGGTCTTGCCGTCGGGCGAGAGCAGCGTGTAGACGACTTTGCCCGTCCGCACGAACGCGAGATACGGCCAGAGTTCGCCTTCGTCGTAGATCGTCTCGCTCTGCTTGTACGCGCGCTCGGTGGCTTGCGCCGCGAGTTCGCGGACCGTCGCGGCCTTCGCGTTTGCGAAGGGCGTGCAGTGCGAGAGAAACGTCGGGACGTCGGCCTGTTCGTCGATCCGTTCGATGCGGATCGTCCAGCGTCCCGATCCTTGATTGCGCGCGTCCCACGAGAATCGTCCGGGACGGTGCTGCAGAAATTCGTTGCGCAGCGCGCGGGGGTCGCTCTCTTCGGGCAGCTCCAGAATTCCACCGAGCTGCAGTTTGTCGAACGCGTCCAGCACGATCACGTTGCGGTTGGTCGTTGGAAGTGTCCGGCTATCGAGAGTGATAGCCGGAACCCGGGTTGTCGCCATGAAGCGATTACTTTTGTAATCGGGCGGCGAGGCCCCCCATGTTCACCCTAAAGTCGCAAGGCGGCACGTGCTTTTTCTCGGAAGGCAACTGCGTGTTCTCGCTTTGGCGCTCGCCGCTGCTGGCCGCGTGTTTCGCGTGGGGCTCGCTCGCGGCGGCGCAGCCCGCGATCGCCGCGCCGCGGCCGCTCACTGTTTACGTCGAAGACGATCCGTCGAGCCTGGATACGATCCTCAATACGCCGTACGGTTGGCAGCTCGCACCGTTGACGCAAGGTTATCTCTTCACGGTCGACGAGCACGGTGCGCTCGTGCCCGATCTCGCGCTGCGCGTGCCGACTCGCCGCAACGGCGGAATTTCGGCGGACGGCCGGACGATCACCTACGATCTGCGGCGGGCGCGCTGGTCCGACGGCGCGGCCTTCGACGCGAGCGACGTCGCCTTCACCGTCGCGGCGCTGCGCAATCCGCGTACGAACGTGCCGGATCGCTCGACCGTCGAGCCGATCGCGCGCATCGAGACGCCGCGGCGCGACCGGCTCGTCGTCCGCCTGCGCGCGCCGTACGCGCCGTTCGTTTCGTCGTTCCTTACCCTGGGCGCGAGCGACCCGTTCGCCATCTTGCCGCGGCATGCGGCGGCGCACTACGCCGATCTCAACGCGACGGCGCTCGATACGCACCCTATCGGCCTCGGTCCGTTCCGGCTCGAACGCTGGGATCGCGGCGACCGGCTCGTCTTCGAACGCAATCCCTACTACTGGCGCGGTCCCGCCGGCGTCGATCGGGTCGACGTCCTGGTCGAGCCGAACGCGCAAACGCGGCTCTTCGCCGCGCGCACGGGGCAGCTCGATGCCGCGTATCTCTCGGGCCTCGACG
>CAZZUZ010000222.1:0-5410 GCA_964657315.1 Vulcanimicrobiota bacterium | reverse complement strand
CGCCCGCCCGGTGCGGACCGACGCGAAGTCGTTGCGCGTCGCATCGAGCGCTTTGGTCATGCGCTCTTCGAGTTGCTTGTACACCGTATCTAAGTCGCTGCTCATCTAGACGCTTTCCAACGTCGAGGACGCACGCACCCCCCCGACGGTCGTACCGATTTTTTCTCCGAAGACGGCTCGGCGGATGTTGCCTTCGACGTTCATGTCGAACACGACGATCGGTAGCGCGTTGTCCATGCACAGCGTCAGCGCCGTGTTATCCATGACTTCGAGACCGCGCTGCAGGACGTCGAGATAGTCGAGCGTTTCGAAGCGGGTCGCGGTCGGGTGCTTCTTCGGATCGGCACTGTAGATGCCGTCGACTTTCGTGGCCTTGAGGATCGCCTCGGCCCCGATTTCGACGGCGCGCAGCGCGGCGGTCGTGTCGGTCGTGAAATACGGATTGCCCGTGCCCGCGCCGAAGATCACGACGCGGCCTTTTTCGAGATGACGCATCGCGCGGCGCCGGATATACGGCTCCGCGATCTGCTGCATCTGAATGGCGGTCTGCACCCGCGACGCGATGCCGATGCGCTCGAGCGAATCCTGCAGTGCGAGCGCGTTGATGACGGTCGCGAGCATGCCCATGTAATCGGCCGTCGCGCGATCCATGCCGGCGGCCTCGTGCGCTTTTCCGCGCCAGATGTTTCCGCCGCCGACGACGACGGCGATCGACACGCCCGCGCGTGCGACCGCCGCAATTTCCTCGGCCATCCATGCCGTCGTATTGACGTCGACGGCACTATCGTCGCCCGCGAACGCTTCTCCCGAAATCTTCAGGAGAATGCGATCGTAGGCGGGCCGATTGTGCTGAGTGTCCCCCGCCTCAGCGTTCGCCAAGAGCGAACTTTGCGAAGCGACGCACTTCGATTTTTTCGCCGAGCACGCCGATGACCTTACCGATCACTTCGCCGATGCTCTCGTCGTCATTTTTGATGAACGGCTGGTCGAGGAGACAATTCTCCTCGTACCACTTGTTGAGCTTGCCTTCGACGATCCGATCGACGACGTTCGCCGGCTTGCCGACCGCAGCTTGCGCGAACTCTTCGCGCAACGGAGCGATCTCGGACTCCGGCACGTCTTCGCGTTTGACGTATTTCACCGGCATCGCGGCGATGTGCATCGCGACGTCTCGCACGAGTTCGGCGAAGCGCTCGTTGCGCGCGACGAAATCGGTCTCGCAGTTGATCTCGAGCAGCACGCCGATTTTTCCACCGACGTGGATGTACGAGCCGACGAGGCCTTCGTTGGCGTCGCGATCGGCCTTTTTGGCTTGCTTCGACATGCCTTGATCGATGAGGTTCTTCTTCGCCGCATCGTAATCGCCGGTCGAATCGACGAGCGCCTTGCGGCAATCCAGCATTCCGGCGCCGGTCTCTTCGCGCAAGCGCTTGATGTCGGCGGGGGAGGGCTTATAGTCGGTCACGTTCACGCAGTCGCTCCAGCGGTCTCCGCAGCGCCTTCGGGCGCCGGATAGTCTTCATAGGTATCTTCGTAACCGCCGCTCTCGGCTTCCGTACGGCCCTCGATGATCGCGTCCGCGATCTTCGAGACCATCAGCTTCACGGAGCGGATCGCGTCGTCGTTTCCGGGGATCGCGTAGTCGATTTCGTCGGGATCGCAGTTCGTGTCGATGACCGCGATGATCGGAATCTTCAGCTTCTTGGCTTCGAGCACGGCGATGCGCTCTTTCTTCGGGTCGACGATGAACACGGCGTCGGGCAGACGGTGCATGTCCTTGATGCCGCCGAGGAAGCGTTCGAGTTTCTCGAGCTCGTCCGAGAGCCGCGAGACCTCTTTCTTCGGAAGCAAATCGAAGCTGCCCTGAGCCTTCATGCCCTCGAGCTCGCGCAGGCGCGCGATACGCTTTTGAATCGTCGAGAAGTTGGTCAGCGTGCCGCCCAGCCAGCGCTCGTTGATGTAGTAGGTGCCGGCGCGTTCGGCTTCTTCGCGCACGACGTCCTGCGCTTGCTTCTTGGTGCCCACGAACAGGATGACTTTGCCTTCGTGCGCCATCGCCTTGACCGCGGCGTACACGTTGCGCATCATTACGACCGTCTTGGAGAGGTCGATGATGTAGATGCCGTTGCGTTCCTGGAAGATGTAGGGCTTCATCTTCGGATTCCACCGGCGCGTCTGATGGCCGAAGTGGACGCCTGCTTCGAGCAGGTCTTTCATCGAGATTACGGATGCCAAGTTGAAGGATGGACCTTTCTGGCCGATACGTGAGCGCCGCGGCGCCGTCTTCAACCATGAACGCCCGGGCAGACGCCGGGGCGGAGTGGGACAACCGCTCAAGTATACCCGGCCGGGCGACGGGACACAACGCCTTCAGGCGAACTGCGCCGCGTGCAGGGCCGCGTATTTTCCGCCGCGCGAGAGCAGGTCGTCCTGCGTGCCGGACTCCACGACGGCGCCGCCTTCCATGTAGAAAATGCGGTTGGCGCGGCGGATCGTCGAGAGGCGGTGCGCGATGATCAGCGTCGTGCGGCCGGGCAAAAATTGATCGAGCGCGGCTTCGATCAGCTGTTCGGAATGTGAGTCGAGCGCGCTCGTGGCTTCATCGAGGATGAGGATGCGCGGATCGCGTAGCACGGCGCGGGCGATGGAGATGCGTTGACGCTGACCGCCCGAGAGACGCATGCCGCGCTCGCCGACCGTCGTCTCGTAGCCGCCGGGCAGTTGCGAGATGAATTCTTCGGCATTGGCTTCGCGCGCCGCGGCTTCGACTTCTGCCGACGTCGCATCGAGTTTGCCGTACCGGATGTTCTCGGCGATCGTGCCGGAGAAGAGCAACGGCTCCTGCGGAACGATCGCGATCGACGCGCGCAGCGAGGCCAGCCGCAACGTCGCGAGGTCGTGGCCGTCGAGAAAGACCGTACCGGATTGCGGCGTGTAGAAGCGCGGCACGAGATTGACGAGCGTCGTCTTTCCCGCACCCGAAGGGCCCACGAGCGCGACGATTTCGCCCGCGGCGATCGCCGCATCGAGCCCCGCGATGACGGGCGGCGACGCCGTCTTGTACGAGAACGTGACGTTCGCGAATTCGATCTTGCCTTCGACGCGCGCGAGCGCGAGCTTTTCCGGTTCGTCGACGGGTTCGATCGGCAGATCCAGAATTTCGAAGATGCGCGACGCGCCGACGATTCCGCGCGAAATGTCGCCGATGAACGACGCGAGCCGGTTGAGCGGATTGATCGCGAGAACGACGAGCGTCCAGAATTGCAGGATGGATCCGCTATTGAGCCGGCCCGCGATCGCCTCGTACACCGAGAACGACATGATGGCGAGCAGGCCGACGGTGATGATCATCGCGACGATCGGCGTTTGCGTCTGCCCGAGCTGCAACGATTTCATGTACGCGCCGAAATACGCTTCGTTCGAGAGTTCGAACCGGCCGACTTCGTGAGCTTCGCGTCCGAACGCCTTGATCACGCGTTCGCCGCCGAGGCCCTCGGTGAGGTTGGACGAGAGGTCGGCGATGCGCTCCTGCGCGCGCTTGGTCGCGGCCGAGATGAGCTGCGTATATTTCGAGACGACGATGCCGACGATCGGTCCGAAGACGAACAAAAACAGCGCGAGGCGCCAATCGACGTAAAACATGTAGACGATCGAGCCGACGAGCGTGACGAGTGCGACGAAAAACTGCGGCAGCGAAACGGAGAGCGCGTCGGTCATGAGGGTGAGATCGTTCGTGAAGCGCGCGATGAACTCGCCCGGCCGCCACTGATCGAATTCGACTAGCGGCATGCGCAAGGTGCGTTCGAAGAGGCGCACGCGAAACGACGCGATCAGGCGCTGTCCGCTCCAGGCCGTCAGATAACTCTGGCCGTAGGTCGCGGCGTTCGAAACGAGATTGACGAGAAACACGCCCGCCATGACGAGCGCGAGCAGCCCGACCGGATGCTGCGGGTTGTCGATCACGCCTTTGATGACGAGCGGAAACGCGTTGCTCAGCGCGAGCGGTCCGAGTCCGGCGAGCAGTCCGAGAAAGAGCGCGAGAACGAGGCGCGGCCGGTAGGGCTTCGCTTCGACGAGCAGCCGGTCGATGACGGCGCGGCGGGCTCTCGCATCGAGTTTCGCGGTGGTTTCGGACACGTTCGCCGGTCTTCCAGAACGGGGGCTACGACCCCCGGCTGAGATCTCTCGTGAACTCGGCATAACGCGTGAGGAACGCCCGCGCGGCGGCATCGTGGTCGACCACGGGCTCCGGGTATGCGGACCGGTCGAAGAGCGCGAGCGTGAGTTGCGGACGCTCCTGCGCGTTGCCCGTCGCAAAGAGATCGGCGTCCGGCACGCCCGCGAGTTCGGGCAGCCAGCGCCGCACGTAAACACCGCGCGGATCGATCGCACGTGCCTGCTTGCGCGGATTGTAGATGCGTGGGAATTGTGCGAGGTCGGCACCGAGACCGCAAACCCATTGCCAGTTTCCGGTCGCGAGCGCGGGCTCGTCTTCGGCGAGTTCGCGATCCCACGCGTCCCGCCCGACGCGCCAATCCACGTTGAGATCGAAACACAGAAACGACGCTGCGATCGTGCGTACGCGTGGATGCATCCAGCCGGTCGCGCGCAATTGCCGCATGCCCGCATCGACGAGCGGGTACCCGGTCCTTCCTTCGCGCCACGCATCGACGGCGGCGTGCGACTTCGCGAACGCGAACGAACGCATCCGCTCTTGCAGCGCGACGTCGGGCGACGCTTCGAAGAACCACGCGAGCTGTAGGAAGAAGTCGCGGCGCGCGAGCGATCGCACGAAGGTCTGTAGCGCGAGCCGTTCCTCGGCGAGCATGAACGGATCGCGCATGCGTTCGTCGACGCGCGCGAGGATCGTGCGCGCGGAGACGGCACCGAACGAGAGCGCGGCCGAGATACGAGCGGTCGACTCGAAGGCCGGATTGTTGCGAGCGAACGGGTACTGCAAGATCGGTCCCGAGACGAAAGCGTCGACATGCGCGAGGACCGCGCTCTCGCTCGCGGGCTCGTCACAAACGACGATCGCGGGCTCTCGCGCCCGCTCGATAGCGTCGCTCGCGAGTTCGTGAGCGAGAAACTTCACTCGTGTAGCGATCGGATCGCGCGGCAGACCGAGCCACACGGCGACGTACGGCGCGAGCGCCCGATAGCCGTGGCCGCCGTCTTCGCTGCGCGCCGCGGCCGTGTCGTCGGGCGCGACGGCGAGGGCGTCGTGAACGATCGTGGCCCGGAGGCCGGCTTCTTCGAGTGCGGATTGCAGCGCGCGATCGTCTTCGGCGCGATCGGCTCCGTAAGCCGCCGACCACGCGACCGCGTCGGCCTTCGCTTCGCGCGCGAGTTTGAGCACCGTCTGCACGCGCGGCCCCTTGCGTTCGACGAGAGTCGTGCCGCGCGACTG
>CAZZUZ010000221.1:2743-5447 GCA_964657315.1 Vulcanimicrobiota bacterium | reverse complement strand
CGTACTTTCCGATCGCGAGCGACGACGTCGCTGCCGGCGAAGGCGCGTTGCGGACGTGCACGATGCCCTCGGCGCCGTCGAAGACGAAATCTTCGACGAGCGCGCCGTCGGCCGTCATCGCCTGTGCCCGCACGCCCGACGGTCCCGGCAGGCAATCTTCGGGCATCAATTCCGGGATGTATCGCTGCAGCGCTCGCACGTACGCGGACCGCACGAGGTCGCGATACATCTCGCCCGCTCCCGTTTGCCAATATTTGCGTGCGAGCTTCGCGAACCCGGGATACGTGAGCGCGTCCCAGAGTTCCGGCGCATTGATCGTCGAGAACGAGTAGCCTTCGCGCGCGAAGGCGAGGACGGCGTTGGGGCCGAGCCAGATCGAGCCGTCCATACGCGGCGTGAAATGCACGCCGAGAAATGGAAATTCCGGATCGGGTACGGGATAGATGTTGCCCCGCACGAGATGCCGCTTCTCGTCGCGCAGCACGAGATAGTCGCCGCGAAACGGCACGATTTTGGGATCGCGGGCGCCGCCGGTCATTCGCGCGAGTCGATCGGAATACAGGCCGCCGCACGTAATGACGGCTTTGGCGGCGATCTCGCCTTTCGGCGTGCGTAGGACGTTGTAGCCGCGTTCGCGCCGGATGGCGGTCACTTCGTGGCCGAGGAAAAATTCGGCGCCGTTTCGTTCGGCATCGCGCGCGTACGAACGCGCCACGCGTCCCCAATCGACGATGCCCGTGACCGGAGAGAAGATCGCTTTGATCCCGCGGCAGTGTGGCTCGCGTTCGCGGATCGCCGTCTCGTCGAGAAGCTCGAGCCCTTCGACGCCGTTTGCGAGTCCGCGCTCCCACAGGTCGTTCAAACGGCCCAGTTCGCTCTCTTCGGTAGCGACGATCAGCTTGCCGACGGATTTGTATTCGATGCCATTACGTTCGCAGTATTCCCACGCGAGTTTGCGGCCCTCGACGCAGAGCTTCGCCTTGAAGGAGCCCGGCTTGTAGTAGATCCCCGAATGGATGACGCCGCTGTTGCGGCCGGTCTGATGGCGGTTGAACGCATCTTCTTTTTCGACGCCCGCGATCCTCAGCCGGCCGAAGCGCCCGGAGAGTTCGCGGACCGTCGCGAGCCCCACGATGCCGCCGCCGACGACGGCAATGTCGTAGATCATGCGTTCGCGCTTCTCGCGCGTTCGCGGGGACGCCCGCTCCCATCGCGAAGTACGGCCCGATAGCTCGCTCGATCGATACGTGAGGATCCGACGTTGGCAGACGAAAGAGGCGCGACCGCGACAGCACCCGCCCCCACAGCGGCGACCCCGGCCATTCCCGGCTCGGAGCCGCTGCCTGCGGTTCCCGCCGGGACGACGATGCAATCGCTGCTCACGCCCAATGCGAACGACAACGATCCGAAGTACGCGCATTTCGGCACGCTCGCGGTCGAGCGTTCGCATCTCGGCGAGTTCCAGCAGGCGCAGAACTATCTCGCCAAAGATCCCGAGGCCGTTTCCGCGATGTACGCGATGACGCATGCGAAGGATGCGCATACCGTCGAATTCATCACCGACGGAAACGACCGGTACGATCACAGTACGCGAACGCTATACTGGGATCCGAAGTCGGCTCTGCTCAACACCAACGGTACGTCGCAGACGCCGGCACTGGGCTTACTACACGAAGAGTCGCATTTGATCGAACACCAGCAAAATCCGCAGCAATATTTTGCCGGTATCCGCGACACGACGCCGCGTGCGTACAACAATCGCGAAGAACAGCGCGTCATCGAGGGCATCGAGAATCGGGCGGCGACGATTCTCGGCGAGGGCATCCGGCACGACCACGGCGGACGTCCCTTCAACGCGAAAGACCCGATCTCGGTCACGCCCGAGTCGCCGCCACGCAGTCAAAACGATCTTCCGCAAAAAATCGACGGCCAATTGATGGCGGCTCGTGCGCTCGGCGCGGAAACGCCGCCGAACGTGTCGTCTCCGAGCGCGGTGCAGCCCTGGGACGGCAAAGCGCACACCGGGTCCGTCGTGCACGTCGACGAGAATACGGCGGCGCAACACGTCGGCCGCGGCAACTATCAGGTGTACGACGTGCAGCGGGATCTCGGCGGCACGATGCCGCCGCAAGGCGTTCGCGACGTTTCGATCGACCGGCAAGGAAATGTCGGGATCCCGCATTCGCCCGGCCTCGCAAACGAACGATGAACGTCCGTCTCGCAGCCACCCTCATCACGATCGTCGCGGGCTCGAGTCCCGCTTCCGCGAAGGAGCACGCCATGTCTACGAACTCGCCGATCGCCCACGTGTCGGGCACGATGGCGCACGCCGCCGAACTCACCGTCTATCACGTCGATTCGTACATCACCACGCGTACGCCGATCGCTCCGTCGGCACTCGAGACGTATCCCGACGTCGAAGTGCACGCAACGAAGGACCGGGCGACGATCGAAAAAGCGTATGCAGAATTCGCGGCTTCGGAGCCGGCGCACGCGACCGCGCCGCGAGAGTATCGTTGGAAGCTCGTTTTCAGCGATGCGGCCAAGCATCGGCTGGCCGAGATCTACGTCGCCGCGTTCGCGCGCAGCGGTGCCGTCGGCGACGCGCCGATCGCATTCGGCAACGAGTCGCTCGTGAAGTGGCTGCGCGCGAAATATGCGCCGCATGAGGAGCACGTCCCCGCGCAGTAGGATCGCCGTCGCG
>CAZZUZ010000221.1:0-2733 GCA_964657315.1 Vulcanimicrobiota bacterium | reverse complement strand
CGACGGACGAAGGCCCTCGCTGCGCCGCGAGCAAAGCGCCCGTCATGGCCAGCACGCTCGAGCATACCCCGTTTAAAAACGAAACGATCCGCACGTTTACCAGCCCCGCCGACATCGCGTCGATGGAAGCCGCGCTCGCGCGGGCCCGTGGCGATTTCGGGCGTCATTTTCCGCCGATCGTCGACGGCCACGAACTGCAGACCGCTCACAAGACGACCTCGCACAACCCCGCGAATCCGAGCATCGTGGTCGGAACGGTCGGCTCCGCGTCGCTGACCCAAGCGACCGATGCTATTGAGGTCGCCGCGCGCGTGTTCGAGACGTGGAAGCGCGTGCCGGCGGCGGACCGTGCGTCCTATCTCTTTCGCGCGGCGGAACTGATCCGCGCCAGGCGTGACGACTTCAACGCGCTGCTGACCTACGAAGTCGGCAAGAGCTGGATCGAAGCCGACGCCGATACCGCAGAGGCCATCGACTTCTTGGAATTCTACGCGCGCGAAGCGCTCCGGCTCGAGCATCCGGCCGCGCTCGTTCCGCAGCCGGGCGAAGACAATCGTCTTTCGTACATCCCGCTCGGAGTCGGCATCGTCATCCCGCCGTGGAACTTCGCATTCGCGATCATGGCCGGCATGACGTGCGCGGCGCTGGTCTGCGGCAACACGGTGGTGCTCAAGCCCTCGAGCGACTCGCCCGTCATCGCGGGCGTGTTCGTCAATCTGCTGCACGAGGTGGGCCTGCCGCCGGGCGTCGTCAATTTCGTGCCGGGTTCCGGCCGCGAGATCGGCGATCCGATCGTCGCCCATCCCAAGACGCGCTTTATCGCGTTTACCGGCTCGAAGGAAGTAGGACTGCACATCAACGAGCTCGCCGCAAAAACGGCGCACGGACAGATCTGGATCAAGCGAGTTATCGCGGAGATGGGCGGAAAAGATTCGATCGTCGTCGCAGCGGACGCCGACCTCGACGCAGCCGCCGACGGCATCGTCGCATCGGCATTCGGTTTTTCGGGTCAGAAGTGCTCGGCGTGTTCGCGTGCGATCGTCGACGCGTCGGTTTACGACGCGATCGCGTCCAAAGTCGTCGAGCGCACGAAGAAGCTCGTCATCGGCAATCCGGAGCGCCGGGAGATCTCCGTCGGCCCCGTCATCAACGAGGGTGCGATGAACATGATACTCGGCTACGCAAAGACCGCGGTCGCCGAAGGCGGCACGTTGCTCACCGGCGGCAAGCGCTGGTCCGAAGACGGCTGGTTCGTGGAACCGACGGTCATCGGCGACGTACTTCCCGAAGCGACGATCTCTCAGGAAGAGATCTTCGGGCCGGTGCTCGCCCTCATTCGCGCGAACGGTTTCGACGACGCGCTCGCCATCGCCAACAATACCGAATTCGGCCTGACCGGAAGCGTCTATTCGCGCGACGACGCCAAACTCGAACTCGCGCGCGACGAATTCCACGTCGGCAATCTGTATTTCAACCGTAAGTGCACGGGAGCGATGGTCGGCGGACATCCGTTCGGCGGATTCAACATGTCCGGCACGGATTCCAAAGCCGGCGGTTATGATTATCTGTTGCTATTCACGCAAGCGAAGATGGTCTCGAAGAAGATCTCCGGTTCGGGGAACGGCAAGGCCGGCGGCGAGTAACGAGCCGCCGCACGGGCTCGCTCGTGGCCGGCACGGCTCGCCGAAATACGTAGTCTTACGGACGGCAGCGCGGCCCGCATCTCCTAGCATAGTGGTACACCACCGGCACCGCTCGCAAGGAGAAACCACGATGTCCGAACTGACGATCCTCACCGCCGCCTTCCTCGCCGTCGCAGCCCCGCTCTTCGTCGCCGTCGGCGTCATCGGCGCGGATGAGGTTCGCGAACACCGTCACGAACTCTCGCTGCGCCGCTCGGCTTCGGGCATCTAGCTCGTTTACGCGGCACCGACGAGGCCCACCGAATCTTCGTCGCGACGGCGCGCGTGCGAGAGTTCGCACCGAGTTTCGAGAGCACGCGCTCGACGTGCGTCTCGACGGTGCGCGGGCTCAGCGTAAATCGCTCGCCGGCGGTCGCTGCGAGTGGCGCGGCTCCCGGTGCTTCGTTTGGCGAGACGCGTCCGATCGAGACGGCTGCCGGAGCCCCGATATCGAGCGGTGCGATGGGCGACGTGCGCGCGCAAGAAGTGGCTAGGCAAATCGATCAGCTGCGCGCGGACGATGCCGTGATGACGACGGCGTCCGCACCGTCAGTTGGTGCGACGGGCGTGACATCCGGCGCTGGGCTCGGTGAGACGCGTTCGGATTCGTCGATGACAAGTACGGACCGGCCCGCGGCGATGGCAGCCGAGGCTGCTTCGCTCGGCGCGAGCGAGGCGATTGCCGGCGCGCCGCGTTCGAGCGGTGCCTTGAGCGAAGCGCGCTCTGACGAGCTCGCTTGGCAGAACGATCGGCAACGCGCCGACGACGGCGCGCCATCCGCTACCGGTGAAAACCGCCCGGCCGAAACCGCGTACGACGCCGGCGACTCTCGCTCACCCGAGGCGCGCGCCGCGGCCACGCCGCCTCCCGGCGATGCGGCGCGCCTTGACGCTCGCGAAGCGACGACGAGCGAGACGTTCGCTGGTCGATCGGAAGCGCGACCGCAGCCGTTCGAACCCGCCGCCCCGGCGACGCAGGAAACTCCGGTCGCGAACGGCCGGTCGGCTTCGGCGGAACCGTCCGCCAACGGCGGCAATCGCGGATCTGGTG
>CAZZUZ010000220.1:0-5447 GCA_964657315.1 Vulcanimicrobiota bacterium | reverse complement strand
CCGACAGCTGGAATCCATCAAAAGCCTTTTCCCGCGCAAATACCTCAGGCACTAAGTGTAAGCGGCCAAGGCTGGCTGCTGTCGACGGCCAAAAAATTAGTAATGTCTCAATGGGGACTCCGCAGTTACGTTGAGCAATCATTTCCTCGGCGTCTTCTGATGCTTGCCTCCACGGCTCGAAACTCGAGTGCGTTTGTTTCCCATTCTATATAACGCCTTTATGGAGTACGCAAATAATGAAATCGGATCAATCTTCGCAAATGTCAAAAATTGTGGCTCTTCAAACGATTTAGTCGCTAGGTTACGCCAATGCTCGCCATAATGTAGACCTCTACATTATGGGAGCTCGGCGTTTCGACTTAGCATCCGGATTTTTAACAGTCGATTCGGATCTCCGAATCTCATGTGTGCAACATTGTCGTTTTCGTTCGCAGCAGCTGAACCTCGACTTTGTCGACGACCGGGCCACGCATTTCGCGGTCGCGGAATACCTTGCCGGGCACTCGGAAGACCAGTACGATTTCAACGAATTTACCGAGCGCCTCCCTGCGTTACGCGAGAAAGTTCTTTCCGAGATTGGGCGCAAGCAATTCGAAGCGCGTGTCCTTTATGAGTCATTTTTCGATGCTGATCCGCCGTGGAACGTTCCCGGATGGTCTAAAACATTAACCGCACTTTCGCAAGATCTGTATATTCGCTCAGCTTTGGAGATTGCGGTAACGATTTGGTTTTTTGATCGTCAAAATGCCGCACGAAAGTACACAAGATCGCTTGCTAAAGCGCCAACTATCGAGTTCGACTTAAAGCTGCTTGGTTGCGAGAATTGGATTCCGTTCTCGATCGACGCTGAATTACGTGCGCCATTTGTCGTGCTTGATGAACCGCTGGCTGGAGTCGCAAATGTTAACGATGCGTGGATGTTTTTGAATTCACAGCTGAGTGATACTTATGCTGAAGAGTTACTAGACTTTCTTGAGCGGGAATCACCATCGAGTTTTGAGTATTTAGGCGAATTCGAAGCGCCGATTGAAGGGCGCCCGCTAGGGCAGACCGTCTCGCCTTTGGTAGCAGAAGCTTTCTGCCGAAATTTGACCGTGGAAGAAGGCGCCGAGAGTCTGATGCAGCGTTTGATGAAGCTTGCCGATCAAGACGACTCCGCTTTAACAATTCGATCTCAACTGAATTTCGAAAGTTATTTCAAGCAAGTCCTAGAGACCGGATTTGTTTGTGGCCCAGCCATTTTCGATTCGAATAGTGCTCGCTTACGACGAGTCGAGCTTACTAAGGGACTGTACCGTTCGTTTCTAAAGCGTGAGAATGTGTTCGATGCATGGCAGTCCTATGTAAGCGCCGCGAAAGCAATTGGTGTCGTCGTCTATGACTATAGTGGCGAATGCATGCGACTTGCAAACGCATTGCAAGCGAAGTATTCAAAAGCCGATATCACGGCTAAAATCATCCGTGAAAGTATGGACGAATTTAGCCTGGGCCGATCTTTCGATGCGGTGTTCTCGAAAATGGCGCGGTGCATCGATACCGCGCGCGATTTAAGGAGAACAAACACCCGCATCATTCGAGTAGCCGGCCCTAACTCACCCGCTATCGTCCTAGGCGTTTAGTTTAACGCTTACGACCGACCTTAGCGTAATGATTGCGGGAAGCTTGAGCGGCTTTGAGTTTACGATGGATGTCGCAGCGTATGCCGTGTTCTGCAATGGCTTCACAGTCGTTCTCGACGCACGTCGTCTTCGGCGGTTCCGGAAGATAGCGCAAGGCGTCAACGATAATCTGGACGTGCTCGGCGTGAGAAAGACCCGTAAACAGCGGACTTGCGAATAAGTCGCGTTTTCTTAGGGCGGCATCTTCACTGGCCATCAGCGCACTCCGGATAAGCGACAGAAAGGGGCGCCTTAACGACCCTTGGGGCGGCTGTAGTTTTGCCTAGATGAAAAGGACACCTTTCGAATCGAACACGACATCTTTGCTGCTTGCCTGCAAGCTCACGCGCTAGCCAAGGTTTCGGCTGCAGCTCCGCCGCGCAAGAACGATAGACCGACTCCCGCAACGACAAGTAGCGCGCCAAGAATCTCACGGACGCTGAACGCCTCGTGCCCAACCGTTACGCCCACGATGACGGCGATAACCGGAATCATCAGCGCGGAGAGGCTCATGATGCCCGCGTTGATCCGCTGCAGTAGCCAATGGTTAAGATAGAACGCGAGCGCGCTGCCGCAGAGCGCGAGATAGGCGATCGCGAGCAACGAGTTGAGCGAGGTCGCCCTCCCGATGTCGACGCCGCCAAGCAGCGTCCCACAGATCGCCATGACGACGCCTGCCAACAGCATCGCAGGTGGCAGCGTCGCGAGCGGCTCCGAGTGCGCGAACTTCTTGAGATACACGTTCGCAAATCCGGACGTGCCTGCGGCTCCTAGCGCCGCGAGCACGTACAGTACGTCGACGCGTTCGCTTCCCGAAATCGATATCGTGGCGACGCCGCCGAGCGCAACCAGCGCGCCGAGAATCGTATAGCGGTGCGTGCGTTCGCCGACCAGATAGTGCGCGAACACGAACCCAAAGAACGGCAGCGTTCCGAAAAGCACTGCGACCAGACCCGACGCCAGATGCGTTTCCGCCGAGTACGTCAATGCGTAGTTCAAACCAAACATGGTTAACGCCAACGTGAAGACGACGCCGAGCGGCGGCGTTTCGCGGCGCAAGTTTACGCGTCGAATGAGCGCTAGCGCATACAGCACGAGGCCGGCAACGATGAAGCGAAAGCCGGCGCCTGCGAGCGGCGGAATGCTCGCGAGCGAAACCTTGATTCCGAGCCACGTCGTGCCCCAGATGAGCACGCACGTCGCGTACGCCGCGATGACCTTGATTCTGTCGAGCACGGTTATACGACCGTCGAATGCTTGCAAGCGTTGCATCCTGCTTGCCCATTGCGAGCAAGCGTCCGAGCGAGTTTCGTACGCATCGGCGCCGGATAATCATATTCCATGGCAAACACAAAACTCGACGGCCTTCGCGTCGCCATCCTCGTTACCGAAGGATTCGAAGAAGTCGAAATGACCGAGCCGCGCAAAGCGCTCGATGACGCGGGAGCGAAAACGTTTCTCATCGCTCCCGAAAAAGACAAGGTCCTATCGTTCGATCATCACGATAAGAGCAAGACCTACGACGTCGACGTCGCGCTCGAGAATGCCAAGGCAAGCGAGTACGACGCGCTGCTGCTCCCGGGCGGCGTCATGAGTCCTGACGCGCTACGCATGATTCCCGATGCAGTCGCTTTCGCCGCTTCATTCTTTGAAGAAGAGAAGCCGGTCGCGGCCATTTGCCACGGTCCGTGGACGCTTGTCGAAGCGGGCGTCGTCAAGGGGCTGACGCTGACGTCCTGGCCGTCGCTCAAGACCGACATCACCAACGCCGGCGGCGTCTGGATCGATGCGGAAGTGATCGGCGACCGCAATCTCGTCACAAGCCGCAAGCCCGATGACATTCCCGCCTTCAACGATCGGATGCTGCTCCTTTTCTCAGAAGCAAAGCGTCCCGTTTCGCGGTAACGCTCCGCTAGAGTGTCTCCGGAGGGTCGGCCGGCCAGTTCGGCTGCTGCTCCGGAGGTGGAACGCCGTAGGGCGTTTGCGGACGATTAGGCGCCTGCGGCGCCTCGTACGGATTAGCGGCGAGGCCGCCGTACCGCGGCGGCTCGACCGGCACCGGTGCATAGCCCCCGCCGCCCGGCGGTACGTAACCGCCGGGCGGCAATGCGCCACCGGTTGCCTCCCGTAGCGCACGTTGAATAGGCCATTCCGAAAACGCAAACATGATGATGACGATGAAGTTGACGAACGGGATGAGCGTGAGCAGCGACCACGCGCCTTTGTACCCCGCCTTCGAAGCGATCCGCCATTGCAAGAGAATGCTCAGCCCGATGACGACGATCGCAACGATCGCAACGAAGACGAAGTAGATGGCGAGGAACGCAGACTCTTCTCCGCCCGCTAGATGCCCCGCAGCAAGAAATGCGTGGTTCACATGATTCTCCCGTGTCCGTTGATGCGCCGAGCTACTTCTCCGCCGATGCCTCCGGCTCCAGCCAAATTGCTTGGCGTTTGCCATGAGCTGCATCTACGTCGCATATTCGTAGCGAGTTACGTCCCCTGTGAGAGACCACGACTCTATCCGTCCTGTGCGGGACTTCGATCTACGATGATCGCTTTTGAGAGACCACGCCGACATACGCCTTGCTTCGGATTGTGCGGGATCGAAGTGTCGTCCGGAAATGCAAAACACCCTCCACTAATCGTTTCTGACCAATAATGCCTAGCGTTTGCGTGATTTCCGGCGGCCCATGCATTTATGACGGCCAGATAGCCAGCAATTGTAAACTCGGGCAATCGACTTTTGATGGCAGCGAGGTCAGCGGTACTTTTGTCGGTCGCTCGATAGCAAAAGAACATCTAAAAACGTTACAGATGCCTTATGATAGATTCCAGGTTTAAAAAGGGCTATCACCGGTGTCACAGCTACTTGCGTCGGTGTCAGAACTGAGACGTGGTTCACAATGAGCGCTTGTCTTCGTTGAGGGTTGTTAGGGAAATGCCGACTGAGCCGTGTCAGCGATCGGCAAAGCGCTAAGCAGACTTATACGAAAATTGCACTTTGTCATTACGAATGCGGGCCAGTCGCGGCGGTTTTCGCAGCTAGCCGGTAGTCGTTACATGCGGAAGACGCCATACTTCGTTTCTTTCGTCTTTGCGTAGTTCGCGGCTTCGAGACCGATCGCGAGGACGCGCCGCGTGTCGAGCGGGTCGATGACGCCGTCGTCCCAGATGCGCGCGCTCGAATAGTACGGGCTGCCTTCGCGCTCGTACTTCTCGAGGATCGGCGCTTCGTACGCGGCCCTCTCATCCGGCGTCATCGCGCCTTTGACCGTCGAGAGAACGCTTGCGGCTTGTGGGCCGCCCATTACCGAGATCCGCGAGTTCGGCCACATCCAAAGCTGTCGCGGCGAATAGGCGCGGCCGCACATGCCGTAGTTGCCGGCGCCGAAACTGCCGCCGATGACGACCGTGAACTTCGGTACGTTCGCGCACGCGACGGCCATCACGAGCTTCGCGCCGTCCTTGGCGATGCCGCGATTTTCGTATTCCTTGCCGATCATGAAGCCCGTGATGTTCTGGAGGAAAATCAGCGGCGTGTCGCGCTGCGTGCAGAGTTCGATGAAGTGCGCGCCCTTGAGCGCGCTCTCGCTAAAGAGGATGCCGTTGTTCGCGATGATGCCGACTTGGTGGCCCTCGATGCGCGCGAATCCGCAGACCAGCGTCGCGCCGTAGAGCGGTTTGAATTCGTGGAAGAGCGAGCCGTCCACGATGCGCGCGATCACTTCGCGTACGTCGTAACTCTTGCGCGAGTCGCTCGGAATGATGCCGTAGATTTCGCCCGGG
>CAZZUZ010000219.1:0-5452 GCA_964657315.1 Vulcanimicrobiota bacterium | reverse complement strand
AACGCGTCCGCCTATTTGAATCGGCGGGCTCTCCAGGGCCTGCGAAACGCCGTCGATCGTGGCCGTCGGCTCGCCGACGTGCAGCCCGATCGTATGCGAGCCGGACGTCGCGTTGATCTGACCGCCCGCGAAGACGACGCTCGCGCCGAGCCGTTCGAAAACGCCGCGAAGCGGGACGAAGATCCGCCCGACCTGCTGCACGGGTGGCTGATCGAAAGTAACCGGCGTCCCGTCGATTACGACCGACGGCGCGGAGGCGGATTGTCCCGACATCGGGACGTCCGGCGCGGCGGGAGGCGTCTGCGCCTGCACGGCTGCGGAGCTTCCGCCGAAGAGCGCGATGCTCAGAGCGGTGGCGGCCGTAACGTGAAATCTCATCGGCGCGACTCTACCCCGTGCGACGAGCCGGTGCCCGCCGAAGTTTGCGCAGCTACGCCGCGCGCGGGATCTCTTCGTGCGCATTCTCGCGATCCGCGCGGTAGAGCGATTCGAGTTCGCAGCCTAAGCATCGCACGAATAACGCAAAACGCGCGTCCGCCGGTTCATCATGAGTGCAAAAACATTCGGGACACACAAACGGCCGTTCCATATCGTCACCTCCTGCCGCTATGAAAGCACCGCATTGTGCCAGCTATATGGCACAGCGGTTCTTTCGTTTTCCAAACCGTACCGGCGACCGACGCGGCGAGGCGCGCCGGTGCGGACCGTGCAGAAGGCGTCCGCGAGCAGTCCCGCCGCGAGCTTCCAAGCGGTCTTCGCATTCGATCTTCCGAACGTGTAGCAGCAGCCGCTTCGTCGAAGCCGCCATCGTTGCAGGCGAGACTTCCCGAGACGTCCCGGCGGGCCGCCGCGGTCGCTCATGGAACCGACAGCGCGCTGAGCCAATAGGTCTGCATCAAGCCGAGGAGTTTTTCGATGGGCAAGCCCGCGACGGGATTGACGGGCGTGATGTCGCCGTAGATTGGGCCTGCGATCCGCGGCTCGACCGGAACTTTGGTCGTAATCGCGATGAACCGAAAGCGTATCTGTCGCGCCGCTGACCGCCGACGTATCCGGAACGGCGTCTTCCGCCGTGACGCGCGCTCCTGCCGTTCCTCGAGCGCAGCGACCCCGGGTAGGGATTGAAACTCGAGGATTTTCATATCGGCGACGTTCCACCAGGGTAGAAATCGAACGCTGGGCGGTCGACCGAAGCGTGTAAATACGCGATACTCGCTCGTCCAGGTAATTCCGCTGATCTCCAAGCGCAATCTCAAAACGTACCCGAGGGCGAACGGGACGATCGAAGCGGCGAACATCAGTAGTACGATGGCGCTGCAGTAAAACACGAATTCAAATAGCGCTATCTGGTACCTCGATCCGGGTGGTGTTTCCGGTCGTAACGCGAGCCACACAAGAACGACTAGGAGCGGAAGCACGAGGATCGCAGTGCGGACGCCGATGCGAAAGCAGACGTTCCTACCCGGGAACGGTTCGGAGTACCTGAACTCGACCGGATCCATCGCGTCAGCCTCGATCGGTGAGCGACGCCAGTCGCGCGGGCGCGACCGCGCAATATGCATCGACGAGAATCGCACGCGTGAGATTCCAATCCGGCTCGACGTCCAAGCGCAGGCCCGTCCATCCGCGGTACGCGACGTACGGCGGGAGAAAGAATCGGGTGGGATCGTTGGCCGTCAGAGCCGCTTGCGCGCCGGGCGGTGCCGCAAACCACAGCGCGACGTGGGCGTCGCCATGATGATGCGCGGCGAAATTCGCAAACGTCTTCTTGTCGTTGACCCAAAACGTCGGCATCCCGTGGCTCGCGCGTTCGCTCGTGGCGGGCAGCGCCAGCGCGATTTTCCGAACGTGCAGCAGCAGCCGCTCCGTCGAAGCCGCCATCGCTAGAGGGCGACGACTTCCGAGACGTCCGGACAGCGCTCGAGCACGGTTCGTTCTATCGCGCTCTTGAGCGTCGTCGCCACCATCGAGCAGCCGCCGCACGCGCCGACCATCTGGACGTAGGCGGTTCCGGAATCGACGCGCACGAGCCACACGTCGCCACCGTCGCGAGCCAGGTACGGACGCACTTCGTCCAGCGCCGCTTCGACGCGATCGCGTACCGGCGTGATTTCCGTATCTCCCAGAGCAGTCATCGTCGCAAAGTTCGTGTATCTTCCACGTCACTCATGCTCGTATTTCGGTAGTTGAAAATGTATCGAGCGCTTACGACGGAAAGGCAAGGCAAAACGCATCTAGGGGAGAAGCACTTTTCGCATGCTGCAAGTGGATTCCGCAATTGTCCCGATGCCGGTTTCGACGCCGGTAGCCAAGCCGCGCCGGATGACCGGCGCCGGGAGACCCAAGGTCCAATCGGTCGATCGCACGCTAGACGTTCTCGAAGCGCTGGCATCGCGTCGCGGCGCGACCGGAATCAGTGAAATCGCAAGCCTCGTCGGGCTCCACGTGAGTACGGTACATCGTTTGCTCGCTACGCTCGTCGACCGCGGATACGTGCGCCAAGATCCCGACAGTTCGAAATATCACCTCGGTTCGCGCGTGTTCACGCTCGCGAGCGCCGCGGATCTGCACCTGGACTTGCGGCTCGTCGCGCGCCCGTATCTCGAGCGCATGATGCGCGCGTCGGGCGAGACCGCGAATCTGATGACTTCGACCGACACCGAAGTCGTGTATCTCGATCAAGTCGCGAGCATGCATCTGGTGAAGATGTCGACGGCGCCGGGGATGCGGGTGCCCATGTATTGCACGGGCGCGGGCAAGGCGATGCTCGCGTTCAAAGATCCGGCCTCGATCGAGACCGTGCTCTCGTCGCCGATGAAACGCTATTCGCCGCGCACGATGCTCACGCGCGCCACGGTCGAAGAAGAACTCGCAAACATCCGCAAAGCCGGCTATTCCGTGGACAACGAAGAGATGGAAGAAGGCGTGCGCTGTATCGCGGTTCCGGTCTTCGATCGCCGCCACGACTGCATCGGCGCGCTCTCCGTGTCCGGACCGACGACGCGCATGACCGCCGAACGCGTCACGAAACTCGCGCCCACGATGCTCGGCATCGCAGACGAACTCTCGCGCCAGCTCGGCTACGAGACGGCCGTTTCTCACTAATACGTGTCAGGCGCTTGCGTAGCGCGTCTCACCAGTACTTGAGGGCGTTCGCGAAGAGCTCTTCGAGTTCGGGTCCGTCGATCGGCCGCGGCGCGTTTGAGAGCAGACGCTTCTGCGGCGCCGCGCCGTCGCGCAGATGCGGGACGTCCGCCGCGGTGAAGCCGACCGCGCCGATGCCCGAAGGCATCGACGTCGCTTTCATCAATGCTTCGATGCGCTGCGCGAGCACCTCGCCCGCCTGCGCGAGATCCGCATCGCTCGCACTCGCGCCGAGCAGCCGCGCCGCGTCGAGATGGCGCTGCGGATCGGCCGTCGCCGTATAGCGAAAAACTGCCGGCGCGTTGACGATCACGGCCATGCCGTGCGGTACGATCGGCTCCGTTCCCGGATAGTCGGGTGCGTGGTACGAGCGAACTTGACCCGCGACGGCGTAGGACATCGCATGCGGCACGTGCACGCCCGCGTTGCCGAATCCGATCCCGGCGAGCATCGCCGCGAACATCATGCGCTCGCGGGCTTGCGCGTCGCTGGGATCGGTCACGGCGCGTACGATGTGCTCGCCCAGGATGTGCAGCGCCTCGCGGCACGCGATGTCCGAAAACGGATTCGCGCCCTGCGACGACGGACGCGGTACGGCGGCGGTCGGTCTCGTGCGCGCCGTATATTTGCGCGCGGTGAAACTCTCGAGCGCGTGTGAGAGCACGTCGAAACCGCTGCACGCGACGACGTTCGCTGGCAGCGTCGCGGTGACGTCGGGGTCGACGATGCCGAGGGTCGGACGCAGGCGCTTGGAGACGATGCCCGTCTTCGCGCGATGCGCCACGTAGTCGAAGATGGCGATGCCCGTCACTTCCGAACCCGTGCCCGACGTCGTCGGACACGCGATGTGCGGCCGCAGCGGTCCGGGTACGGCTTTGCCGCGACCGATCGGTGCGTTGACGTATGCATCGAAGTCGTCGGGATGGCTCGCGTACAGATTCGCGGCTTTCGCGGTGTCGATCGACGACCCGCCGCCGAGCGAAACGTAGCCGTCGAAGTTCCCGTCACGAGCGAAGGCGATGGCGTTGGCAAACGATGCATCGGTCGGTTCGACGCTCGATTCGGCGTAGACCGCAACGTCGCAGCGGGCATCGCGCAGCGCTCGTTCGACCGACGCGAAGAATTCGAGCCTCGCGATGCCGGGATCGGTGAAGAGCGCGACGCGCGTCATGCCGAGATCTCGCGCGTCGGCGCCGATCTCCGCGAGCGCGCCCGAGCCGTATTTGATGCGCGACGAATCGACTTCGAACGCCGTGTCGCCGCCCTCTGTGAAAGGATATCCCGCGCAACAGATCATCGTGTGAATGTTCCTATCGGCGCAAGGTCCCCCTCCGGCGCGCATCGTACGCGGCGCGGAGATGCTGCTCGGAGCCATCGACGTCGGGACCAACTCCATCCACCTGATCGTCGTCGAGATGGATCCGCGCTTCGGTACGTCGCGCACGATCCTCAAGGCGCGCGAAATGGTGCGTCTGGGCGGCGGCGAGGCACTGGCGCGCGGGCATCTCAGCAAGAAAGCGATGCAGCGCGGTATCACCGCGATCGCGCAATTTGCGTTCTCCGCGCGCAACGCCGGCGCGTCGGATATCCGTGCGGTCGCGACGTCGGCGGTACGCGAAGCTTCGAACCGCGACGAGTTTCTCGACGCGGTCTATGCGAGCAGCGGCGTGCGCATCGAAGTGCTCGACGACGTCGAAGAGGCGCGGCTGATCCACCTCGGCGTGAGCCGCGGGTTTCCGCTCGCAGGCAAGACCGCGTGCATTTTCGATATCGGCGGCGGCTCGACCGAATTCATCGTCGGAGATTCCGATCGTGCCTACTTCCTGCACAGCGTGCGGCTCGGTAGTTTACGACTGTACGATGAGTATCTGCGCGACGAATCCGCCGTCTCGTTCGGATTGCGAGCGCTGGCCGAACACGTGCGCGCCGTCCTCGAGCCCGTCGCGAAACAGCTCTCGGAATATCGCTTCGACACGCTGATCGGTACGTCGGGCACGGTGCTCGGGCTCGCCGCGCTCGACGCCGCGGCGGCCGGCATCGCCGCGCAGCGCGCACACGGCTACGTGCTCAAACTCGACCGCCTGCAGGCGCTGCAGAAGACGATGGCGGCGATGAGCGCGGCCGAGCGGCGCAAGATGCCGGGCATGAATCCGCGACGCAGCGATATCATCGTGGCCGGGAACGCGGTCGTCATCGCAGTGCTCGAAACGCTCGGCCGCACGGAAGTCGTCGTGAGCGAACGGGCACTGCGCGAGGGCATCGTCGTCGACTATCTCGAGCGCAACATCGCGATCGCTCGCAAACTCGG
>CAZZUZ010000218.1:0-5479 GCA_964657315.1 Vulcanimicrobiota bacterium | reverse complement strand
ACCGACGTCTACCTATTCGACGCCGCCGGAGCGCGCCGGTTCGTGCTCGATCCCGAAGCCTATGGAATCGATGCTGCGCCCGAAGCGCTCGCCGGCGGCACGATCCACGAAAACGCGCACGCGCTGCGCGCCATCCTCGAAGGCGAACGTTCGCAACGTGCGGACGTCGTCGCCCTCAATGCAGCCCTCGTCCTCTACGTCGCCAAACGCGCTGCGGACGTGGCCGAGGGCCTCGCCCTCGCCCGGAAAAGCCTCGGTACCGGGGCCGCTCTCGACGTCTTCGAGCGTCTGCGCGGCCCGTCTCGTCTGGAGATTGCATGAGCGATATTCTCGACCGCCTCTACGCCGCCAAAGCGAAACGCCTGGCAGAAGACGAGGCCCGCGAACCGTACGTTGAGGTCGAACGCAAAGCGCTCGCGCGCAAGGGCGACCGCCGCGGTTTCGCTGCCGCGCTGCGTGGCGCGAGCGGCCCGGCCGTGATCGCGGAGATCAAACGCGCGTCGCCGTCGGTCGGCCTGATCGCGCGCAACTTCGATGCGGCGACGATCGCGCAGACGTACGAGAAGGCGGGCGCCGACGCGATCAGCGTCTTGACCGAAGCCGATCACTTCCTCGGCGATCTCGCGTATCTCGATGTCGCGCGTGAGAACAGCACGAAGCCCATTCTGCGCAAAGATTTTCTCACTTCGAGGTACGAGATCGCGCAGGCGGCCGCATACGGCGCGGACGCCGTACTGCTCATCGTAGCGGGGCTCGACGATCGGAAACTTCACGAGTTAAACGACGAAGCCGCGAAGTTCGCGCTCGACGTGCTCGTCGAAGTGCACGATGAAGAAGAACTCAAACACGCGGTCGCGCTCGAACGCGCCGTCCTCGGCATCAACAATCGCGATCTGCGCACGTTCGCAACCGATCTCGGCGTGACGAGCCACCTGCTGCCTTCCATTCCGAGCGATCGCGTCGTCATCAGCGAGAGCGGCGTGCACGAACCCGACGACGTGGCCGAACTCTACGCTGCGGGCGCGCACGGGTTTCTCATCGGGGAAGCGCTCATGCGCACGGGTAATCCGGCCGGATTCGTCCACGATCTCAAACGCGCGATGCCCGCGCGCTAACGCTTCGCGCGTTTCGGCGTTTCGTACAGCCGAATCACACACGCTTCCGAACGCGAGAACGCTGCGTTTTCGCCGGCATCGGTTTCATAAGCGCTGCGATCGAAGGCGATCGTAGCGATACCTCTGCCTTCGACCTTTCCGACGAATTCTGCGGGACACGCGCCTTCGCGCTCTGCGACCGGCGGCGTTCCGGGATCGAAGCGGATCGTCGCGGTCATCGGATATACGAACGTACAATATCCGTCGATCTCGACGCCCCCGCCCTTCGCGCAGTCCGCATCGGAGAAGAAGGGATTGAGGTCGCTCATCGTCCCGGTCGCCGGATAGTTGAGCGCGTACGTTGCCGGACCCGGTGCGTACAGACAGAGCGACGCGCGCGCGGCCGAGCAGAAAGCGACGTACGGCGCCGCCCAGCCGCCGCTGCCATAATTCGTCGCTGCGAGGTCGAGCCGCACGCCGCGCGTCGCACCGAGCGAAGCCGTGCTCGAAGGGATCGCGATGCTCGCGCCGCCGAGATAGACCGAGGCGTTGCCGATCGTCTCGCGCTTCGATGCGGGCGGAGGTTGCGGCGGCATCACCGGAGCCTTCATGCGCTCCAGCCGTTGCGCGTGGGCGTCCAGAAGCGTCGCGAGCGACTCGTTCTGGCCCGTTGGCAATTTCACGGCCGTCGCCGCCGGTAGCGTCGAACGCAAAGCGACCGGCAGCGTCGCGAGGTCGACCGGCGCCGCACCCTCGGTGAATCCTGCGACTGGCGCCGCGATTGCGAGTGCGGCGAACGCAACGGTGCGGTGAAGGTTGGTCATCGCCGTCTTGTGACCCGTGGGGCACGCCCGGCCCTGCGCGCCGGATGGGTTCCGCACGGCGAGCCCGAACGCGGTTCGGATGAATCGCTCGAGGCGTACGTGACGCGTACGCGGATCAAGATGTGCGGGATGACGAGCGTGCGCGACATCGAGCTCGCGGTCGAAGCGGGAGCCGACGCCGTCGGCATCATCTTGGCCGAAAGCCCGCGTCGCGTCGACCGCGCGATGCTGCCCAAACTCTTGCGTGCCGTGCCTCCGATGGTCGAGGCGGTCGCGGTGCTGGTCGATCCGAGCGACGCCGACGCGTTCGCGCCGCGCAATCTCGGCTTCACGCTGCAATTCAGCGGCAACGAAACTGCGAAAACGTGCGAGTGGATCTCGCGCGGGCGTCCGTATATCAAAGCCTTTCACGTCGACGAAAAGTTTCCGGACCGCGCGGCCGCGGTCGGTACGGAGTTCGCGAACGCGCTCTGGATGTTCGATACGCGCGTCGACGGCCAGTACGGCGGCACGGGCGTCGCGTTTTCGTGGGACATCGTCGTGCCGACGGCCGGCGTGCGGCCGATCGTCATGTCGGGCGGTTTGACGCCCGAGAACGTCGGCAATTGCGTGCGCCGCGTTCACCCCTACGCGGTCGACGTGCGCAGCGGCGTCGAGACGAGCGGCATCAAAGACTTCGAAAAGATGTGCGCGTTCGTACGCGCCGTGCGCGCGGCCGACGCCGTCTTGCCGGATTCGCTCGACCGCTGACGACGCCAGGCGGGCATGCCCCCGCGCCGTCCCGAAAAACGCCGCGATGCAAAACCCCGACGCCCGCGGCTACTTCGGCAGCTTCGGCGGAAAATTCGTTCCCGAAGTCCTGGTCGCGGCGATCGAGGAACTCGAAGTCGCGATGAACGCGGCGTTCGCCGATCCGTTGTTCTGGTCGGCTTACCGCGATACGCTGCGCGATTACGTCGGACGTCCGTCGCCGATCTACGAAGCAAAGCGCTTCGCGGAAGAAGACGGCGCGGCGAAGCTCGTGTTCAAGCGCGAAGATCTCAATCACACGGGCGCGCACAAGATCAACAACACCGTCGGCCAGGGACTGCTCGCGCAGCGCATGGGCAAGAAGCGCATCATCGCAGAAACCGGCGCGGGGCAGCACGGCGTCGCGACCGCGACGATCGGTGCGAAGCTCGGCATCCCGGTCGACGTCTACATGGGCGCGCACGACGTCGAACGGCAAGCGTCCAACGTCTACGTGATGAAGCTGCTCGGCGCGACGGTGCATCCGGTGACCAGCGGCACGCAGACGCTCAAAGACGCGACGAATGAGGCGTTTCGCGAGTGGGCGGCGCGCGTCGAAGACACGTTCTACGTCATCGGCAGCGTCGTCGGGGCGCATCCATATCCGTACATGGTGCGCGAGTTCCAAAAGGTCATCGGAATCGAAGCTCGCGCGCAATGTCTCGATCGCTACGGCCGTTTGCCGACCGACGTCGTCGCCTGCGTCGGGGGCGGCAGTAATGCGATGGGCATCTTCGCGGGATTCGTCGACGACCCCGAAGTCAAGCTCTGGGGTGTCGAAGCCTCGGGCCATGGCATCGCGTCGATCGACACGGCGGCATCGATCGGCGCGGGCAGTGTCGGCGTGCTTCACGGATCGCGCTCGTATCTGTTGCAGACCCCCGAAGGACAAGTGCGCGATACGCATTCGATCTCGGCCGGTTTGGACTATCCCGGCGTCGGGCCCGAACACGCCTATCTCAGCGACAACGGCCGGGCCGTCTACGTGAGCGCGACCGACGACGAAGCGTTGGAATCGTTCCATCGCTGCGCCGAACGCGAGGGCATCGTGGCCGCGTTGGAGACATCGCACGCTCTCGCATACGCGCGCAAACTCGTTCGCGAACGCGGCGAGGAGGGGCTCGTCCTCGTGAACTTGAGCGGGCGCGGCGACAAAGACACGCGCCAGGTCGCCGAGTTCGAAGCGGCCCACCCGCGCGCGGCGGTCGCGGTTTGACGTACACGGCGACCGGGCGCGAGCGCATCTACGAAGCCTTCGGCCGAGCGAAAGTTCGTGGCGAGGGTGCGCTCATCGCCTATCTCTGCGCCGGCGATCCAGATCGTGCTACGAGTGCCGCATTGCTGCGCTCGGCGGCAGCGGCAGGCACCGATATTCTCGAAGTCGGCATCCCCTACGGCGATCCGCTGGCCGATGGACCGACCAACGCCGCCGCGGCGCAGCGCGCCCTCGATGCGGGCATGACGACGGCCGGCGCGCTCGAGCTCATCGCGGGCGCCGCGGCCGCGGGCGGCCCGCCGGCTATCGCATTCACCTATTTCAACCCGGTCTTGCAGTTCGGTCTCGAGCGCTTCGCAGACGCCCTCGTGTCCGCCGGTGCTTGCGGCGCTCTCGTGGTCGACATTCCGCTCGAAGAATCCGTAGCGCTGCGCGAGATCTTCGCGCCGCGCGGGCTCGCGCTGCCGCTGCTAGTCGCGCCTACCACGCCGCCGGAGCGCGCGCGTGCGATCGCGCGCGCGAGCGACGGATTCATCTACGTCGTCTCGCGTTTGGGCGTAACGAGCGCGTCGTCGCAACCGGACTTCGCGTGGATCGCCGAACGCGTTGCCGATCTGCGAACGGTCAGCGGTCTGCCGATCGCGATCGGTTTCGGCATTTCGAAGGCGGAACACGTGCGCCGCGCTTGGGAGATCTCCGATGGGGCGATCGTGGGCAGCGCGCTCATCGACGCGATCGCTTCGAGCGACGATCCGATCGCGGCGGCAGGTGCGTTCATAGCGGGCTTGCGCGATGCTTGAGCGCCCGAACGACGTCTGGCCGGCGCTCGAGTACGCGCGCTACGCGCCGACGGTCGAATTCTTGCACCGCATCGCGCAGATTGGTGGCAAATATATGCTATTCGCGCCGTATTCGGTCGGATTCTCGAGCGTCATGTTGCCGCTCACGCCGCGCGGTTTTGGGACGCGAACGCTTTGGGCCGGCGGCGTCACCTTCGAGATTCGCTACGACGTTCTCGACGATCGCGTGACGATCGCGAGCGATCGCGGTACGGCGGCGTTGCCGCTGCGGTCCGGAAGCGTCGCGGACTTTTATGGGGCATTCGTCGTCGCGGCGAGCGAACTCGGCCTGCCGCCGCTCGAAACGACGATTTCGCCCGAGCTGCCGGACTCGCCCCACCTCGATACGGATGTACAGCAGCGGCCGTACGACTCTGCGGAAGCCAGACGCGCGTGGGCCGCGTTGTCGCACGCGGCCCACGCGCTGGAGACGTGGCAGGCCGCGTATCGCGGACATCGGCCGCCCGTCGGGATCATGTTCGGCGGTTTCGACGTCTTCGCGCCGCGCTTCGTGAGCGATTGGAAGACGCCGCCGTCCGGTAAGCCGATGTTCATGCAGAACAGCGAGACGGCGGACTACACCGCCGTCGGCTTCAGTCTCGGCGACGACCACGTCAGCGGAAACGCTGACGTAGGGGGCTTCGAGCTCGTCGGAAGGCTTGAACGCGGTGCGATAACCCTCCGCCGCCTCCAGCACCGTCGCCGGGCTTATGTGGT
>CAZZUZ010000217.1:0-5481 GCA_964657315.1 Vulcanimicrobiota bacterium | reverse complement strand
GCGACGAGATCGAAGCGATCAACGTCGTCAATCTGCTCACGGGCGAATACGTCGAGTCGAAAGACTCCATGACGATCTTCCCGGCCAAGCACTTCATCACGCCCGACGAAAAGCTGCGGCGCGCGATTACCGGTATCGAAGAAGAGCTCGAACTCCGGCTCAAATATTTCAAAGACAACGGCAAGCTGCTCGAAGCTCAGCGCCTCGAGATGCGCACGCGCTACGACCTGGACATGCTGCGTGAAGTCGGCTATTGCAACGGCGTCGAGAACTATAGCCGTCATCTCGCCGGCCGTGAACCCGGCGCCACGCCGTCGTGTCTGCTCGACTTCTTCGCCAAAGACTGGCTGATGTTCATCGACGAATCGCACGTCTCGGTGCCGCAGGTGCACGGTATGTACGCGGGCGACCGATCGCGTAAAGAAATTCTCGTCGAGCACGGCTTCCGTTTGCCGAGCGCGCTCGACAACCGGCCGCTGACATTCGACGAATTCAGCGAGCATCTCAATCAAGTCGTGTACGTGAGTGCGACGCCCGCGACGTACGAGATCTCGAAGTCGTCGCAGGTCGCCGAGATGATCATCCGGCCGACGGGCCTCGTCGATCCCGAGGTCGAGGTGCGGCCGACCAAACACCAAGTCGACGATCTCATGGAAGAGATCCGCAAACGCGTCGAACTCGGCGAACGTACGCTCGTCACGACGCTCACCAAGAAAATGGCGGAAGACCTCACCGACTTCTTGCTCGAGAACGGCTTTAAGGTGCGCTATCTGCACAGCGAAGTCGACACGCTCGAGCGCATCGCGATCTTGCGCGATCTGCGCAAGGGCATCTTCGACGTGCTCGTGGGCATCAATTTGCTACGCGAGGGGCTCGATCTGCCCGAGGTCTCGCTCGTCGGCATTCTCGACGCCGATAAGGAAGGCTACCTGCGCAGCAGCACGTCGCTCATTCAGACGATCGGCCGCGCGGCGCGCAACGTCGAAGGCCGCGTCGTGATGTACGCGGACGTGATCACGGAATCGATGGCCAAAGCGCTCGGCGAGACGCGCCGGCGCCGCGAGAAGCAACTCGCGTTCAACGCCGAGCACGGCATCGAGCCGCGCACGATCCGCAAGGAAGTCCGCGACATCCTCGAGCTCATCCAAGGCGACAAAGAAGATAAGGCGAGCAAACTCAAAGGCGAGAAGATTCCGCGCGACGTCGCGATCGCGATGGCCGCCGACATCGAGAAGCGCATGAAACAGCACGCCGCCAACCTCGACTTCGAATCGGCCGCGGCGCTACGCGACGAACTCATCGAACTGCGCCGGCAGATCGGCGGCAACGAATCGCTGCTATTTCAGGGCAAGGCTCCCAAAGTGTTCCAGCACGCGCTCAAAGAGTTGGTCGGCTCCTAACCGCAGCCGTAGCCCGGCGCGAGAACGCGGGCAGCGGAATCTTGAGCAGCGGACGTTCGAATGCGAACGTCACGAGGGACGCGACCGCGATGCTCGCCGCGATGTCGACGACGAACGCGAGCATGCGCCATGCCGGATCGTCGTGTCCGTCGGGCGTGGCCGGGTTCGGGATGCGCAGCCGTGCGAGCTGCTGCGAGACGACCTGGTGCCACAGGTACAGGTTGTACGAGATCGTCGAGATGAAGATCAGCACGCGATTGCCGAAGGCGCGTTGCCACCACGGGAACGCGAAGAGCGCCGCGACCGTCGTGACGACGAGGATCGCCGCCAGGAGCGTGCGGTGTTCGATGCGCCACAACAGATCCCAATTCTGTAGATGGCTCCACGAATAGCAATCGACGTACGTCCATGCGATCGCGCAGAGGCCGAGCGTCGCGGCTACGGTCCAGGCGATGCGCCGCTTCGCGATCGCCGGAAAGCGTCGCGGCAGCCAGCCGCAGAGGTACGCCGCGAGCATGCCGCCGCCGAAGAGGTCGAGCACGGCGAACACCTGATTGATGCGGTAGCCGATCGTATTGCTATCCGTAGCAAAGAGTAATCTAAACCCCAGTGCCTCGGCGAACATGAAGGCGAAGACGAGCCATGGCCGGCGTAGCGCCGCCCAACAGATGAGCGGAAACATCACGTAGAATTCGACCTCAACGCCGAGCGACCACAGCACGCCCGCGATCGACCCGAACGACGACGGAAACCAGGGATGCAGAAACGTCAGGTGGATGGCGATCTCGCGTATCCCGTCGACCGGCGTCTTCACGTCGCTCGCGACGCCGAGCGAGACGAGGACGACCATGAAGAGGAGGTATGACGGCACGATCTTGACGAGGCGCCGCCAAGCGAACTGCGCGAGCGTCTGCTTCGGCCGTGCGCCGAAGAGCGACTGCACGTACGGATGGAACAGGCAGAAGCCGCTGACGAAGAAGAACAGGTCGACGCCCAGCGCCCCGGCGGACGGGAACGCGATCAGATCGACGTAGTGCCCGAAGACGAATCCTTGTGGGCTAAACCACGTCACGAGCCAGATGTGATAGTACGCGACCGAAGCGATCGCGAGCGCGCGCAGACCGTCGAGCGACGAGAGCCGCCGTTCGTGCCGGGTTTCGTGCACCGCCGGGTCGAGCAAGGAGTTCCTCCGCAGACTAGGTATTTCGAGCCGCAGCGCCCGCTCGACTCATTCTTTAGATGTCGGCTGTTTCGGCGTCGCGTCGGAGAGGGAGCGATGGATTCGGTAGCCAGGTTCAACGCATGGGTGCGAAGCGAGACCGCGATCGTTGGGTTCGCGGTGTTCGCGTATGCGGCGGCGTTCGGTCGTTTCCGGCGGACCGCTTTCGAAAACTACACCTACCTCGGCGACGCCTTCGTACACGGACACCTCTGGATCGTACCGCCCGGCCCGTTCATGAGCGCCGTTCCTTGGAACGGCCACTTCTACGTCATCGAGCCCGTTTTCCCGGGCTTGCTCATGATGCCGTTTACGCTGTTCTTGGGACTCGCAGCCAACGAGACGTTCGTGTCGGTTCTCGTGCTCGCGATCGGCGCGATGGCCTGCTGGTCGTTTCTCACGCGCATCGGCCTCGCGCGGCCGATGCGCCTGCTGCTGCTCGGCGTCATGCTCTTCGCGACCGCGTATTTCTACTCGGGCGTCGCGGGCGACGTCTGGCAGATGGCATCGATCACGGCCGTGTCCGCCACGTTTTTGTTGTTCGACGAAGTGCTCGGACGCAATCGGCCGTGGCTGGTCGCGATCTATGCCGGCGCCGCTGCCCTCTCGCGCTACACGCTACTGCCGACGCTGCCCGTGTACTGCGTCTTCGCCTATCTCGCGTTCGGAAAAACGTACGCGCGCACGTTCGTCCTCGCGCTCTCGCCGTTCGTACTCTTTCTGCTCGGGTACAATTACGCGCGCTTCGGATGGTTGACCGACCGCGGCTACTGGCTCTACGAAACCGAACTCGTCCACGTCGACAAGCCGATGCTCGGCGTCGGCTACATTCCGATGCAGCTCGACGAGATGTTCCTCAAGCCGTTCCGTTATCAGAATTCGTTTCCGTGGATCGTGCCAGACCACTTCGGTACCGGCATCCTGTTCTCGAGCCTCGTCTTCTTCGGCGCGTTCGCCGCGCCTTGGAAAGATCGCGCGGTCAAAGCGCTCTGGATGCTCACGGCCGTCGCGCTGATTCCGAACCTGCTGTACTACGATTCCGGCGACGGCCAGTTCTACTTCCGTCACTTCGTCGATTTCGCGCCGTTTCTGTTCGCGCTCTTGGCGCTCGCCGTGCGCGCGCGGCGTTTGCCCGGCGTGACCCTCGTCGCCGTCGCGAACGTTCTGATCGGCATGGTCGAGATGTTCGTCTATGCTTGAAGCGTTCGCGCTCGCGGCCGTGCTGACGGCAACGCACGTGGAGCGAACGATCGATGCTTTTTGCGAGCGCCGCTCGCAGCGCGCCCGGGCGAGCGTCTCGCAGCGCTTGGTCCGGCTCGTCGGCGATTCGGCGAACACCGCGCCGGGCTGGAACCCGGCTACTCCCGGCGCGCTCGAGCGCGTCGCCCACGATCCGGACATCTATAGCGAAGTCGCCGAAGTGTATCGTGTGGACGCGCACGTCGCGATCGTTGCGATCGCCGCACGTTCGCTCGAACTGCGCGAGGATACGTCCTATTGCTTTCGCGCGGACGGATCGCTCGCGCGCGTGCGGTCGACGAGTTCCGGGGCAAACAACGTCGACGACGAAGCGCGTTACTTCGATGCCGGCGGCAATTCCGTCGGCTCGTCTTCACGACTGGGTCTGCTCTATCCGCAGCCCGGCGCGTCGGTTTCGCCCGATCTCAAGCCCGCGAAACCCGACGTGTATCTGCGCGTCGACGCGCTGCCGTTCTTCGCGCTGCTCGATTCCTGAGCGCTTACGGCGCGGGATTGACCTTGCGGACGAGCGCCATGACCGGACCCTCGATTTTTTTGAAGACGGCGAGCCCGAAACGCTGCATGCCCTGCGGCCGCACGTAGCCTTCGTCGATGTTCCAGAGCGGGATGTATCGCGCGTAGGTCGCGTGGAAGCGCTCGGACCAACGCCGAAGTTCGGTCTGATCCATCCCGCGAGCGCGCAGCGCTTCCAGAACGCTTTCGTCCGTCTTGTTGGCTCGCACGAGCGCGACGAACTCGTCGGTCGTCATATTTAAGCGCTTGAGTAATCCGCGATCGACGGGCGAATGGCCGCAGAGATACGCGCCGAGTTCGCCGCGAATCTTCATGCGCGCTTTGTCGATCATACGCGGCAGCCAGCGGATGCCGCCGAGTTCGTTGTCCCAATGACGGGGGACTCCGGGCGGTGCGGTCGGCGGCGTAGACATGACGCGCAAGCTCTTCGAAACGGTGGGCTCGCGGCCTTCTTTGCGGGGCATCGGCGGTCCGACCGGGTAGTCCCGGCCGATGCAGCGCACGATCGTCCCCGGCGTGTTCATGTGGTCGGTCTGGCAGCCGGACCGCAATCTGTTCTTCAATTCATTCTTCGTCACGACGCCCGAGGGCAATGTCGCGATCGATCCGCTCGTGCTCGGGCCGGACGACGCGCGTCACGTCGAAGAACTTGGCGGGATCGCGTGGATCGTCGTCACCAACCGCGATCACGAACGCGATGCTCGTACGCTCGCCGAGCGTTTCGGAGCGAAGATCGCGACGAGTTCGGCCGAGGCTCCGCTGCTCACGGGCCCCGTCGACCGGACGTTTGCCGGCGGAGACGAATTTTTCGGCGCGGTCGTGGTGCCGCTCGACGGCGTCAAGACGGCGGGCGAATTCGCGCTGCACTTTCCGTACCTGCGCGCCGTCGTGGTGGGCGATGCGCTATGGGGCGATCCGGCGGGCTCGGTCCGCCTCATGCCCGACGCGAAACTGATCGACCCCGCGCGGGCCGTGCTCTCGCTGCGACGCATCGCGGCATGTTCGCCCGAGCATCTGCTCCTGGGAGACGGTACGCCGCTCTTCGGAAACGCGCGCACGATCCTCCAGAACGCACTCGAAGCGCGCCGC
>CAZZUZ010000216.1:0-5498 GCA_964657315.1 Vulcanimicrobiota bacterium | reverse complement strand
GATCGGCCGCAAACTCGAACGCGGCGTTGAACGCTGCTTGCTGTTCGAGGCTGCGCTCCGGAACGTCCTTACGCGACTCGATGAGCGAGACGAGCGAAGAAGCAAGCCGCTGCAGCGCGTACCGCTGTTCTTCCTTGAGCTGTTGCGGCCGGGTGTCGAACGTGCATAGCGTGCCGAGCGCGAACCCCTCGCTGTCCACCAGCGGAACCCCGGCATAAAAACGGATATTCGGATCGCCCGTAACGAGCGGATTGTCGGCGAAACGCCGATCCGCAGCCGTGTCGTTCACTTCGAAATACTCGCCGCTCGCGATTGCGTGCGTACAAAACGCGACTTCCCGGGGCGTCTCCCGGACCTCGGGGAAGCCCGCGTTCGACTTGAACCATTGTCGCGACGAATCGATGAGGCTCACGAGCGAGACCTGCGTGCCGCAAATCTCTGCCGCCAGGCGCGTAAAAGCGTCGTAGGCCGGATCGTTTGCCGAGTCCATGAGGGCGTAGCGCTCGAGGGCGGCTAAGCGATCGGCTTCCGAGGCGGGCGACAGCGCGGTGCGCATAGGGTCGAGATGCGGATCGATACTAAAGATATCGGAGCGGCGAGCGAGGCATTTGAGGACTACTTCGTGAGTGCGCCGCATCACACTGCAGCAGAGGCAGTCCCGCAGACGGTAGCGGCATCTTCGGCCGACCGATGCTCCTGCTATGGAATCGTCATCGAGCGTTATCGAACGGACCGAGGCCCATGTCGCCACGGCCGGCGAGCGCTGGTCTGCGGCCACGATCGCGATCGTCATCGTAACCGCCGGCATCATCGCCGCGCGCTTCGGCGGTCAAGTACTCGGCCAGTCGGAGGCCGTCTTACCGTTGATCTACGGCGGATCGCTCGTCGCGATTCTCGTCTCCGCAACGATCGCGCGCAACCAGTTCAAAGCCAACGGCGTCCCGGCGCTCGCGTTCCTCTCGAACATCTTCGGGAGTTCCGCTTTGACGCTCGTGCCGTTCGTCGCGATCATGCCGCACGTCTTCACGAACGAGGGCATTGGAAATTTCGGCGAGCAGAGCGTCGTTTGGCTCTGGACGTTACGCCAGGCACTCTTCGCGCTCGCGATCCTCGCCTTCGTCGCGAGCGAGGCGTTCTATCGTAACCGGATCCTCAGCGGCGAAGAGACGCATCGGGTCGGCGTCACGTACGCGATCGTCACCGTTCTCGTCGCGGTTACCAGCGTCGCGGGCATCCTCTTTTTCCATTCGAAGCTGCCGTCGTTGGGCGACGCGTCGGGCTTTTCGCCACTCTTCCACCGCTATTTCGAACCGGCGTTGCTGGGACTCGACGCGGTCGCCCTCATCTCGATTTGCGCGACGTCTCGTTTGCGGCAGACGGCGAGCGTTTGGCTCGCGATCGTGGTGCTCGCGTTCGCCGTCCAGACGTACGTCGGTGCCGAGGCAAATCACGGCCCGAACACCTTGGGCTGGTACGTGCTGCTCGGCGCGGGCGCGATCGTGCAAGGCCTCTATCTCCTGGTACAGCTTCGTAATGCGAACGAACAGCTCGTCGTGTACGCAGCGGAAAAGAAATCGCTCATCGAGACCACGCTGCGCGATCCGCTGACGGGCCTGCTCAACCGTCGTGGCTTCGACGAACGCATCGAAGACATCGTCAGCGAGTCGCGCATCGATGGCAAATCCGCGTCAGTGGTGCTCTTCGACATCGATCACTTCAAAGCGTTCAACGACGCGTTCGGCCATCCGGCCGGCGACGACGCGCTACGCAAGATCGCAGAAGCCATCGGCAGCGTGGCCAACCGGCCGACGGACGCCGTCTGCCGCGTCGGCGGCGAAGAATTCGCAATCGTCCTGGGCGAGACCGATCCCTCGGGCGCGATGACCGTCGCCGAACGCATTCGCGCGGCCGTCATGCGCCTGCGCATCCAGCAGGACCCCGAGTATTCCAAGACGCTCACGGTCAGCGTCGGCACCGCGACGGCCGGCCCCGCCGCCGTCCTGAGCGCGGCCGAGCTTTACCTGCGCGCCGACAAAGCGCTCTATAAAGCCAAGCGCTTAGGCCGCAACCGTATCGCCACCCACGACATCACGCGCGACAACGACCTGCAAATCGTCTAAGGCGCCCGACGCCGTTCGGCGGCTTCGCGCAACAGACGCCAGGCGTGGGCGACGTCTTCTTTCGTCGTGCGTTCGTTGCCGATCGCTAGGCGGATGACGGTGCGGCCTTCGAGCTTCGTCGTCGAGAGATAGGCTTCGCCCGTCGCGTTGACGCGATCGACGATCGCGAGGTTATGCGCGTCGCCCGCTTCGCCGTCTGAGGCGTCGTTGCGAAAGCACACGACGGAGAGCGGATGCGGCGCGACGACTTCCCAGCCGGGCTCGGCCGCGACCCACGCGGCAAACTCTTGGGCGAGCGCGATGTGGCCGCGCAGCCGGTCGCGCATCGCTGCCGCACCGAGCGTGCGCATCGCGAACCACAGTTTGAGCGCGCGGAATCGGCGGCCGAGCTGCAGCCCGTAATCCATGTAGTTGCGGACGCCCGTATCGCTCGTTACGAGATAGTCCGCGACCAAACTGAACGCGCGACGCAGGTTGTCGAGGTCGCGCACGTACAGCACCGAGAGATCGACCGGCACGAATAGCCATTTATGGGGATTGACCACGAGCGAACGCGCGCGCTCGGTCCCCGCGACCAAATGCCGAAACTCGGGCAGGATTGCGGCCGGCCCCGCATAGGCCGCGTCGACGTGCAACCAAACGCCGTGCCGATCGCAGACGTTCGCGATGTCGGGGACGGGATCGCACGAAGTCGTCGACGTCGTACCGACCGTTGCCGCCACACACATCGGCCGAAAACCCGCCGCGACGTCGCGCGAGATCGCCGCGTCGAGAGCGTCAGCGCGCATCGCGTACGCGCCGTCGACCGGCACGCGGACCACGTTCTCGCGCCCGATGCCGAGCGCAATTGCGGCCTTTTCGATGTGCGAATGCGTGTGCTCGGTGATATAGACGCGAAGGGCCGGAAGGTCGCGTCCGGCCATGCCGCGCTCGCGAATGTCGAGACCGAGCGATTCCCGAGCCGCGGCGAGTGCGGTAAAGCCGCCGATCGATGCGGTGTCGTACACGATGCCGTGCAAGCCCGAGTCCAACCCCATCAGGTCGCGCAGCCACGCGAGCGTGACGTCTTCGAGTTCGGTCGCCGCGGGCGAGGTGCGCCACAGCATCGCGTTGACGTCGAGCGTCGCCGCGAGGGCTTCCGCGATGACGGCCGACGGCGTCGCGCTGATCGCGAAGTAGGCGAAGAAACGCGGATGATTCCAGTGGGTGATGCCCGGGACGATCAGCCGTTCGAAATCGGCGAAAACCGCGTCGAACGATTCCGGCTCTTCGGGAGCGCTCGACGGCAGCGCCGTCACGAGGTCGCCGGGCTGCGCGCGCGAGAGCACCGGAAAGTTGCGGCCTTCGCGGTAGTACGCGTCGATCCACTCGCCCGCGCGTGCGAACGCCGCCTTGAAATCGTCCATCGCGAGCGTCTTCGCCGCTACGGCTCAGATATCCGAGAGCGATCCGATCTCGTCGATGTAGATCGTCGTTCCCGTCCCGTCACCGCGCGCGATGTAGACCGAAATCGACTTCTCGCTCAGCAGTTCGACGCGCAGCTTCCCGACGAACTGCGATCCGTCGCGCAGTTGCACGAGGACGGTACGGTCGCGATACGAGCGGAGCGCTTCGACGCCCACCGGCACACCGTGCTGCATCGTAAGGTTCCGACGCCGGTCGGGGCCGTTCCGTTCCGGGCGACCGGAATCACCGAGACGCTCAAGAATACGGGCGTAGGATCTCGAGGAACACCGCTCAGCCGGAGGCAGCATTCGTGAAATACCGCACCTACCCCAAAACCGATATCACCGTCAGCGAAGTCGGCTTCGGCCTCTGGACCACGTCGACGGGCTGGTGGGGCGAGATGACCGACGACGAAGCCGTCGCCCTCATCCGCGAGGCGCGCGACATGGGCGTCACGCTCTTCGACGCGGCCGACACCTACGGTAACGGGCGCAGCGAAGAACAGCTCGGCCGGGCCTTCGCCGGAAGACGCCGGGACGCGATCTTCTCGACGAAGTTCGGCTACGATTTCTACACCTTTGCGGGCGAACGCAAAGGCCAGCAAGAGATCCCGCACGATTTCTCGCCGTCGTTCGTGCGCTACGCGCTCGAGCAATCCCTCAAGCGTCTCCAGACCGACGTCATCGACATCTACTCGATCCACAACGCCCATCTCTCGGAGATCGAGAACGACGAACTCTTCGCGTTGCTCGAAGAGTTCAAGACCGAGGGCAAGATCCGCAGTTACGGCGTCGCGCTCGGGCCTGCGATCGGCTGGCTCGTCGAAGGCTGCGAGGCGTCCCGCAAGCGTAACGTCACGAACGTCCAGATGATCTGGAACATGCTCGAACAATTTCCCGGGAACGAGATGCTGCGCGCCGCAGACGGCGTTCACGCGGACACCGGCTTCCAAATTCGCGTCCCGCATTCCAGCGGAATGCTCGAGGGCCGTTACACGGCCGACACGACGTTTCCGGCCGGCGATCACCGCAACCATCGCCCCAAGAGCTGGCTCGTCAACGGCGTCAAGAAGATCGAAGCGCTGCGATTCCTCGAGCGCGACGGCCGGACGCTTGGCCAGGCGTCGATTCAGTGGCTTCTCGCCGAGCCGCGTACGATGTCGGTGCTGCCGAACATCTACGATCGCGAGCAGCTACGCGAATTTGCGAACGCTCCGGACACCGCTCGCCTGACCGCGGACGAGCTCGCGAAGATCGCCGAGCTCGCGAAGACCAACTTCGGCGTCGAGGAGCCGCCGGGCAAGTACAAAGGCACGATGTCGTACGACGGCGTCGCCGCCACGCGCGAAGCGGCGAGCGTCTGAGCGTGCCCGAACGCGTCCTCACGACCGACGCTCCGGCGCCGATCGGACCGTACAATCAGGCGATTCGGGCGGGCGCGTTCCTCTTCTGCAGCGGACAGATTCCGATCGATCCCGCCACGGGCGAACTGGTGACGGGCGACATCGCAACGCAGACGCATCGCGTCATGCAGAACGTCGCAGCCGTGCTCGCGGCCGGCGGTGCGGCCTTTGGGCACGTCGTGAAGACGACGATCTATCTCGTCGACATGAACGATTTTGCGGCGGTCAACGCGGCCTACGGCGAATACTTCACGACCGTACCACCGGCGCGCTCGACCGTGGCGGTAGCCGCGCTGCCGAAGGGCTCGCGCGTCGAAGTCGAGGTACTCGCGTACCTCGACTCCTGATGATGCCGTCGCGGTGCCGAGCACGCCCGTGAGGTTCGTCGCCTCGGTCGTGATCTTCGATGTCAGTTGACCGTCACTTGGAACGTCAGCGTCACCGAGCCTCCTGCGGCTAGCGGATTTCCGCCCGATGCCTTGGTCGGCAACGCGCCGGAGACCGTCGTCGTCGCGGCGTCGTACGTCGCG
>CAZZUZ010000215.1:0-5517 GCA_964657315.1 Vulcanimicrobiota bacterium | reverse complement strand
CGCGCACGCCGGCCGCGCGCGCGGGCGACTTGCGCGCGCAGATCGCGGGCAACGTCACGGGCGAACGCCGCGTGCTCGAACTGGTCGAACGCTACGGCGCGAGCACGGTGCGCGCCGCGTGCTCGCAGTCGATCGCGGATTCGGAGACCGCGATGCGCGCCGCACTGCGCGCGTTCCCCGACGGCGTCGCAAACGTGCGCGACGTGCTCGAGGATCCGGGCGGCTCGCCGAGCATCGTGCTCGCGCTGCGGCTCGAGAAACGCGGCGATACGATAACGTTCGACTATGCCGGAACGTCGCCGCAGCTACCGCTGCCGCTCAACGCCGTGCTCGGGGTGACGCTCTCGGGAATTTTCTACGCGCTCCGCGCGGCCGTCGACGCGACGATCCCGATGAACGAAGGCGTCTTCGCGCCCGTGAGCGTGAACGTGCCCGAAGGCTCGCTGCTCAACCCGACGCGCCCGGCCGCGGTCGGCGGCGGTAACGTCGAAACGTCGATGCGCAACGCGGACCTCGTCCTCGCCGCACTCGGCGTGCTCGCGCCGGACCGCATTCCCGCACAGAGCGGCGGATCGATGAACAACGTCATGATCGGCGGGCGCGACGCTGCGGGCAATTCTTGGTCATTCTACGAAACCAACGGCTGCGGCATGGGCGCGCGCCCGGACGCGGACGGCATCGACGCGATTCACGCCCACATGACCAACACGCTCAACACGCCGATCGAAGTGATCGAACGGTCGTTTCCGCTACGCGTGACGCGTTACGAATTTGCCGAAGGTACGGGCGGCGCCGGCCGCTTCCGCGGCGGCGACGGACTCGTGCGCGCACTGACGCTGACCGGCGGCAATGCGACAGTCTCGCTGCTCGCGGAACGTCACACGGTCGCGCCGCGCGGCGCGGCCGGCGGCGCCGACGCACGCTGCGGGCGCCACGAACGCACGGACGCCGCAGGCAACGTGACGGCCGTTCCGGCAAAGACGACCTTCTCACTCGAGCCCGGCGAAGGCGTAACGATCTTCACTGCAGGCGGCGGCGGTTTCGGAGAAGCCTAGTCGCCGCCGAAGAGCGCGATCAGGATCGCGACATTCGCTGCGTGGCCGGTCCAGCAGAACGGGCACGGCATGCGCGTCACGAATAGCAAGCTATAGCCGAGATAGCCCGACGTCGCCGCGGCGAGCAGCGCCGCCCCGCGCCGCGCCGGCCGCACTCCCGGCGCGTTCGCGAACGGCGTGCTCGCGAGCAGCGCCGCATAGTAGGCGAGCCCGAAAAGCGCGTTGGGCGCCTTGAAGAACAGTCCGGCCGCAGGCGTCTCGACGACGCTGCGCTCCGTGAGTTCGCCGCGAGCCGCGCGGCGCGCCTTACGGTACATGTGTTGCGATACGTAGATGCCGACCGCCGACGCGGCGACGACGGTTTCGCGACGGCCGAAGGTCACGACGGCGGCTCCGAGCCGTCGAGAGAAAACGAAGCGCGGCGATTCATGCGATGTATCCTTTGCGAAGACCGATCGACGCCGCGTGCGCGCGGTCGGAGGCGCCGAGCTTACGCAAGATTTCGGCGACGTAGGTCTTGACCGTCGCGAGGCTGATCCCGAGTTCGTCTGCGATGGCGGCGTTCCCGGCACCCTGCGCGATGCGTGCGAGAATCTCCGTTTCGCGTGCGGTGAGCGGCGAATCGAGGGCGGGACCGGTCCGGCGGCCGGCCTGACTGTCGCGCAGCATGACCGACGCCGCGGTCGGGTCGAGATAGGTCGCACCACGCGCGGCCGCGCGCAGCGCGTCGAGCAGACCCGCTTCCGCCGACGATTTGAAGCAATATCCGAAGGCGCCCGCTTGCATCGCGGACACGATCGACGCCTCATCGTCCCGCGTCGTGAGCACCACGCAGCGCGGCCCATCGGGCAATTCGCTCAGGCGCCGAACTAGTTCGACACCGTCGCGTCCGGGAAGCCCGAGGTCGACGACCGCGACATCCGGGCGCTCGGCGCGGGCGAGGCTCTCGGCCGTGATGCCGTCCGCGGCTTCGGCGACGACGGCGAATCCCGCCGCGCGCAGCGCCGTGCGCAGGCCCGTGCGCACGAGCGCGTGGTCCTCGACGATCATCACGCGGATGTCGCTCACGCCACCTCGCGCCACGCCGGCAGACGTACGCAAAAGCGCGATCCGTTCGGCACGACCGCCGCATAGCTCACCGAGCCGCCGAAGCTCTCGGCGATCCGTTTGACGATGTGTAGACCCAGCCCCGTGCCGCCGGCGCCCTGCGTGTAACGATCGAACAGGTGCGCGATCTGCGATTGCGCGACGCCCACGCCGTCGTCGACGACCTCGATCGCCCACGAATCGCCGTCTGGCGCCGCGACGATCGCGACCCGGCCACCCGCGGGCGTGTGACGGACGGCGTTGGCCACGAGGTTGGCGAGCGCGCGGCGTAAGTCCCCGGCGGTGGCGCCGACGACCGCATGCGGCGGCACGTCGTGGATGAGCGCGACGTCGCGCGCGTCGGCCAGCGGCGTGAATTCGTTGAGCAGATCGCGCACGACTGCGGCCGCTTCGACCGACGTCGCGACGGGCGTCGCCGATTGCGATTCGAAGCGCGCGACCGCGAGCAGCGTGTCGGCGAGCCGCGTGATGTCGCCGATGGAGAGTCGGCTCTCCTGCGCCACTTCACGGTACGGCCCGGGCAACTCGCCGTACTCTCCGCGCAGGGCTTGTTTGAGAGTGAGCGAGAGCGCCTCGAGCGGGGTGCGCACGTCGTGGGCGATGGCCTCGACGAGTTCGCCGATGACGTCTTGCCGTTCGATGAGCCGGCGGCCGCGGCGTTCGAGCTCCCGGCCGAGTTCGCGCTCGGCGGCGAACGCACGCTGCTGCTCCTCCATGCGCGCCTGATAGGCCGACGAACGCTGGACGACGATGGCGAGAGCGCTCACGAGCACGAGCGACGCGAGCGCGATGAAGCGGTTCTGCAGGGAGATCGGATCGTTCTGCGGCCCGTACGGCGAGTCGACGAGGTAGCCGAGCGCGTTCGCTACCACCGCGGCGAAGGCGACGCGTAAGACGGCCATACGCACGCCCGAAAGTGCGGCGATGGCGACCGGCACTTCGTATCCGACCTCGAGCGAGAGATGCGGCGGCGTGAAGGCGTCGCAAAAGAACACCAGCACGAGCGACACGTAGGCACCTACCTCGAGCGCGGCGTTACGGTGGACGGTCCAAAAGCGCGAGCGAACGGCTTGCCAGCTCATCCTTCCGGTTATCGGCCGATCGGGCGATGCACGGCAGCCGCGAACTGCCGTACACTGCTGTCAGGACATCGTCCTCGCCCACTTTCCTTCTATCCCGGAGCTCTTTTCATGTTCGCCCGCTCGCTTCGTTCCTTCGCCGCCGACGAATCCGCCCAAGGCCTCGTCGAGTACGCACTCATCATCGCACTCGTTTCGATCGTCGCCATCGCGGCGATGCGCTTCCTCGGCGAAAAGGCCAGCAATACGCTGAGCAACGCCGCGAACCGCCTATCGAATTAAAGACCTCGCCCTTGCCGGCTTGAGGATGGTGGGCTCGCGCGTGCACGCGAGTCCACCGTAGATTTCGATCGAACGGGACGCGCGTTACGGTGCGGAGAGTTCGATCCAAGCCGGTGCATGATCGCTCGCCGAATCGAATCCGCGCACCTCGCGATCGATTCCGGCGGCGGTCAGCCGCTCGTGCAGCGACGGGCACAGCAGCACGTGGTCCAGGCGCATCCCCGCGTCGCGAGACCACGAGTCGCGAAAATACGACCAGAACGTGAAGAGTGCGGCGTCGTCCGGGAAGCGATCCCGTAGGGCGTCGGTCCAGCCGGAGTCCACGAGCCGTTTATACTGCGCGCGCGGCTCCGGCTGTACGAGAGCATTTTTTAGCCACGAACGCATGTTGTAGATGTCGCCGTCGGTCGGCACGACGTTGTAGTCGCCCGCGAGCAGCACGGGCGCGCCCGTCGCCTCGAGCTCCGCGGCGTGCTCGATGAAGCGTTCGTTCCAGGCGAGCTTATAGACAAATTTTGGCCCCGGCTGCGGGTTGCCGTTGGGTGCGTAGAGGCAGCCGACCAGCACGCCTTCGACCGCCGCTTCGAGGTAGCGTGCCTCACGATCGGACGCGTCGCCCGGCAAGCCGCGCCGCGTTTCCAGCGGCTGCGCTCCGCGCGCGAGGATGGCGACGCCGTGATGCGGTCCCTGCCCGTGCCAGATCGCGCCGTAACCCAGCGCCGCGAGCTCGCGATGCGGAAAATCGCGATCGTAGCATTTGATCTCTTGCAGGCACGCGACGTCCGGCCGCCGCGCCTCGAGCCAGCGCTGCAACGACGCGAGCCGTTTGTTGATGCCGTTGACGTTGTACGTCGCGACGATCACGCGCGCTACCGCAAGCCGTCGTAGATGCGGCGCTCGAGCCAGATCTCGATGAGGCGTCGCCGATTTTCGAGACCGTCGAGCGTCGCCGTCGCGACGGGACCGCCGAAGCGTTGGTTGAGCGTCGCATGGACGAGCTTGTGATCGACCGAGAACGTCGTGCTCGCGCGCGAGACCAGTAGCCGCAGCGAACGGCGCAGTTCGTCGCGCCGTTCGGCGTGCGTGACGACTTCGGCCGGCGCTTCTTCTTCACCGGAAGCGAGCCGCGGACCATCGCCTGCAGCGCGGCCGCTCGGCGCGCGCTCCGGTTCGGGCGCTCTCGCGTAGTAGGCGTTCGGATTGAAGAGCGGCCCGAAATCGAGGACGTTGCCGGCACGCGCCGTCGCCGAAATTCCGGCGTAGACGCCTTCATCGGAGGCGCGTTCCGCACGTTGCGCGGCCGAGAGCGCGTCCGCGACTTCGTCGCGTTCGTTCTTGCCGCGAATTGCGCGGCGCACGTCGTCGGCGATGGCGCCGGCCATCGCGCGTAAGCGCCGGTCCTCGGGAAGATAGACGAACGCCTCGCGTTCGGCGCGCGGATCGACGCCCGTCCGAACGAAGCGCCCGCAAAACTGACGAAAGTACAGTTCCGAGACGACGTTGCTCGCGAACACCCCGACGCGCAGACGCGGAATGTCGACGCCTTCGGAAACCATGTGTACCGCGACGATCCAGGGCGCTTTCGATTTCGCGAAAGCGGTGATGCGCTTCGACGCGTCGTCGAGATCGCTGACCACGAGTTCGGGCACGACGCCCGTGCGCGCTTCGAGGAGTTTTGCGACGAAGCGCGCGTGGTCTTGATTCATCGCGGCGATGAGACCGCCGGCATCGGGATGGCCGTTCGCGCGCACGTCGAGCAATCGCGCGTGCGCCTCGGCGAGCACGTCGCCGAGCCATGCGGGCTGCGTGAGCGCCGTACGCAGGCGCTCGCCCGAGAGCCGCCGATCGAGCTGTTCGTCGAACGACGCACGCGCCGGCCGGTGAACGGGTTCGCGGCGCCGGCCAGTTCGGTCGCATTCGGCAGCAGATCGCCGGCCAATTCGTCTTGTAGGCCGGCAAATTTGACATCAGGCGATTTCGACGGCGGTGGCTTC
>CAZZUZ010000214.1:0-5520 GCA_964657315.1 Vulcanimicrobiota bacterium | reverse complement strand
GTTTCCGCGCAGCGAGCTCGTGCGCGGCAAGCCCGAGAAGCTGGGCTCGAAATCGATTCGCAAAGCCGCAGAAGCCGGCGACATGCACGGCACCGTGGCATGGAATAACTTCATCGCCGATCTCGCGCGCGGCATCGCGAACGTCATCGCGTTCGTCAATCCGGAAACGATCGCGCTCGGCGGCGGCGTATCGTCGGCCGGTGCGTTCATGCTCGACGCGCTGCTGCCGAAGGTCGACGAACTCACCACGATGGTACCGCGCTCGACGACGAAGATCGTCGTCGCCGAACTCGGAAACGATGCGGGCGCCGTCGGCGCCGCAACGATGGCGCGTCGCGGCGGCTTGAAACCGCACGCGGTCAAGGCCTGAGCGCCGCTACCCCAACTCGCCCGCGAACGCGACGGCGTTGCGGCCGGAGGCTTTGACTTTGTAGAGGGCGAGGTCCGCGCGCGCGAGCAGCGTCGCGGAGTCTTTCCCGTCCCCGGGAAAAAATGCGATGCCGACGCTCGCGCTGAGCCGATAGGTGCGGCCCTCGACGTCGAACGCTTCGCCGATCGACGCGCACAGCGTTCGCGCGTACTCGCGTGCGAGTTCGGGATCGCGCACGTCCGGCTGCACGACGACGAACTCGTCTCCGCCGACGCGCGCGACGACGTTGGGATGTGCGACGATGCGTTCGAGGCGTTGGCCCATCAGCGCGATGACGTCGTCGCCGCGTGAATGACCGTGTGCGTCGTTGATCGCCTTGAAGCCGTCGAGATCGAAGAAGTGCAGCGCGAAAACGCTCGAATCACGGCCTGCGCGGGAGATCGTGTCGGCGAGCCGGTCGGCGAGCTGTGCGCGATTGGGCAAGCCCGTGAGCGCGTCGTAGAACGCGAGCGTATCGAGCCGCCGGTGCTGTTGCGCGCGATCGATCGCGGCCGACACGAGCGTCGAAACCAGGCGCACGTAATCGACGTCGTCCGGCGCGAAGAACCCGGCGTCGGGAGCGACGAATGCGAGCGTCCCGAACGCTTGACCGCCGACGATGATCGGCGCGACGATCGCACCCTCGCCGCCCGTCGCGTCGGCACATATCGGCTCGCCCGCGCGTAGCGCCAGATCGTCCGTTGAACCTTCGCGCAACCGGCGTTCGCCTTCGCGCCGGCTCCAGCGGCCGGCGCCGTGCATCTGCACGAGGCTCGGTCCCTCCGCGCGCGCGACGTAGGCTTCGCGGCAGTGCAACCGCCTGCGCCCGATGTCGAGCGCCATCGAGAGCTGCGCTTCGGCACTCTGCGTCGGGTTGGCCGCGAGCAGATAGAGTTCGCGTATGCGTTCGTTCTCGCCGCGTAAGTGCGCGCGATCGTCGCCGACCGCGTACGCGCCGACGACCCGATCGTCGACGAAGATCGGGATGACGACGCCGGCGAGATCGATGCGCTCGCCGGATTTGTGCCGCACCGCCGTCACGCCGGTCGCGGTCTCGCCTTTCATCACGCGTTCCATCATGGCGTTCGTGTGCGCGAGGCCGTCGGCGAACACGAAGGCGGCGTACGGCTCCCCGATGAGGTCTCTCGGCTCGTAGCCGAGGAGTCGTTCGCCGGCGGCGTTGATCGAGCGGATCCGGCCGATCGCGTCGACCGACATCGTCGCCTGCGCGTGATGCTCGAAGAGCGACGAGAGTTCCTGAATGCGGCGGGCAGTCGCGCGCTCGCGCTCCATCCGTGAGGTGACGTCCAGTGCCGACACGTAGACGCCGACGGTCGTGTCGTCGACGATGGCCGGAAAGAGCGTCGCTTCGAGCGCGATCAGCCCCCCGTCGGGGCGTGCGATCGTCGTCGCGACGCGTGCCGTGCGGCCCGACTTCGCGATCGCGAAAGCCTCGCGTTCGAACGAGCCCATGTAGCGCGAGAAGCCGCGCACGAACCGGTCGCCCCGCACGACGCTCAGTCGCCGCTGCAGAAGCTTCAGTGCCGAAGCGTTCGCCGCGAGCAGGTCGCCGTCGAGCGCGAAGAGCAGCTTCGGCTCGGAACTCGCATCGAAGAGCGAAGGGAAGCGCTCGTGGAACGCGAGCAGTTCGTCGATGAGCGCGCCGGCATCTTGCCTAGAAATGTCTAAACAGTCCGGCTCGAGCGCGAACGCGTGGGCGGCAAGGGCCACGAGAACCTTTCGGAGTGAAGGGGAAGAAGCGCATTCGCTTCGTTCATACCCGTACTTGCCGTTTTCCGGAACTCGTGCGCGGGGTTACACCCCGGTGATCGAGGCTACAGGGCGACGACGGCCGCGCGAACGGGCGCCGGCGGCAGCGCGGCCGTCCGCTCGCCGCACGCGAAATTCGCGATGAGTTGACCGATACGGCGCGAGCTGCCGCGCGGCGCGACGATGGCCTGACAATCGCGCATGGTCTGCAGCCGTTCGACGCTGCCGACGATGCGGCGCACCGACCGGACGACGTCGTTCGCCGTAAGCGCCACCACGCCGATGCCGTTCTTTTCCACGTACTTGAGGTTGCCGTATTCCTGACCCGGAATGAAGTCGTACACGACGACGGGCACTTCGGCGAGGCTCGCTTCGGCGATCGCACCAGGCCCGGCTTTTGTCACGAGCAGATCGGCCGAGCGCATCAATTCCGGAATGTTGTCGCAATAGCCAAGAATCGTCATCGGCGTCGGGAGCGTCGGCGCGAGCTCCTGGAGCTTCGTGCGCAGCGCCGTGTTGCGGCCGGTCACGACGACGAGGTGGAGCGGCAGACGCGATTTCGCGAGTGCCAGCGTCGTCGGAAGCAGCTTTCCGCCGCCTTCGCCGCCGGCCATGAGCAGCGCGATCGTTTTGTCGAGCGGCAAGCCCAGCGCCGAACGGCACTGCATCTTGCTGTCGGCACATTCTTCGAATTTCGGGTGTACCGGATGTCCGAGTTGATGGATCTTATCAGGCGAGAATCCGCGGCCGATCGCGCGTTCGTACACTTCGCGCGCCGGTACGACGATCGAATCGACGTCGGGAGCGAGCCAGCCTTGGTGCACGCGCCCGAGGTCGGTGACGACCGTCATGACCGGCACGTGCATGAGACCGGCATCTTCGCGCGCGCGCAGCGCCGCGTTGTTGAGCAGCGGATGCACCGACACGATGACGTCTGGCTTGTAGCTGAGCATGAGGTTGCGCAGACCGTCGCGATAGAGCGGTTCGCACAAACGGATGACGCTGCGGAAACGCTTGCGACCGTTGGTCAGGTGGTAGAGCGCACCGTAGACGAACGGCGCGAAACGAAGGGCGCTACTGTAAGCGGGCCCGAGTTGCGAGAGCGGAAATCCGCAGTGGTTGGCAACGTCTTCGATCAGGGTTTCGAACTCGAGCGGCTCGCCGTGCGGGCCCGTCTCCGTTTCCTCGAGCCCGGCAACGATGGCATTGGCCGCGCTGCGGTGTCCGCCGCCGGTATCGGAAATGAGTAACAGGATGCGTTTGGTCACAGGTCCTCGAGTCGTATTGTCGCGCTTACGCGCGTTGTGTCGTCCGCATCAAGCGTACCGCGCGAATGCGCGCCAGCCGTTTGAGCGCCGTGCGGCGCCGGCGTTGTTCGGTGCGAACGTAGCCGATGAGTGCACGGGCCGGCGCATCGTAGAAGCGGAAGATGTCGCCGAATTCGATGTCGGGGTTGCGATGGTGTCCGTCGTGATCTTCGGGCAGTACGATCGCGAAGACGCGCGCGAAACGCACGACGGCCGGAGGCGTCTTCCAGCCGAGGTCCGTCGTATGGCGCCACCAGACGTGCAGCTGCCCGAGCAGAAGGCCGAGCGCCGCGCCGATCGCGGACGGAACGCCGAAAAAGAAGAGCGGCGCGGCGATGACGAGATACGGAACCGCTCCGAGGAAACCGTCGAGCATGACTTGCGGATCGCGCGAGATGACCGCGTGGTCCCAATACGACCGCGAACGGTCGTGGTGCGTGCGCAGGTGCAGCTTGCCCCAGAGATGTTGCGGAACGTGATAGAAGAACGTCGACGCAAAATCGCCGACGACCAGCACGATGGCAAGGGACACGAAAAACATCACGACGTTTCTACTCTCCGGAACGCTCTCTTGGCGGTTTGGGCCTGGTCTACGTTTTACCTTGCCCGCTTTTGTCGCTTTAGTAGGTCTTCTCTGCGCTTGCGCCGGGGCGTCGAAACGGCCGCCGTATGCGGGGCCGCGGGGGCCGTGGGCGCGGCCGCAGCTGACCGTCCTCGAGGATCGCGTTCACAGCTGGCGGCTGCCGCGACGCGACGACGAGCTGCGCGGCTTGCGTCTCCTCTACGATACCCCGGTCCCGGGCGGGCTCACGCTATCGGTCGTTCGCTCGGCTACTCGGGCCAATCACGAACTCGATCCGTTCGACGCCCTGATTTTTGCGACGCACGCCGTCGGCGTCGCCGCCGAGCACAAGCTCGATCCGGGCTTTTTCTGCGCGACGCTGCTCCAAGAGTCGGGCTTTCGGCCCGACGTCATGTCGGCCGCGGGGGCGGTCGGTATCGGCCAGTTCACGATCGATACCGCGGACGACGAAGGCGTCGACCCGTTCGATTGGGCCGACGCGATGCGCGGGTCGGGCAACCTGCTGGGCCGATACGTCGCGATGTACGACGGGGTCTATTCCGACCCGTATGCGGCGACGCTCGCAGCCTATAATGCCGGCCCGGGAACCGTCGCCTACTACAAAGGCGTGCCACCCTATGCGGAGACGCGCGGCTACATCGGCGATATCTACGACCGCTGGGCCCGGCTCATCCGGGATTCCCAGGGCCTCCGACGCTCGAAAAAGCTGGGCACCCCTCGCTCGCCTAGGTGACCGGCGAATATACGAGTAAAGTCGCAACCTCTCGATTTTCTTTGAAGAGGTGCAATGATGTTTGCTTTTCCCTCCAAAGTCACGCAGCGGGCATCGCTCGCCGCTCTGGCAGGCGTCGTCACGGTGGCCGGCGCGGGCGCCGCGACCGTTCATCGAATGGCGATCTCGCAAACCACGGGTTCTCTAGGCGCGCAGGCCGTGCTGCAAAACTCGGCATCCGGAAGCGCGTTTCAAGGCGAGGTCGGCGGATCGTCGGCCAATACCGCCATCAAGATTCCCTTCGGCGTGCTCGGTGAGTACGATGCGGCCGGAACGACCTTCGGCATCGGCACCGCGGGCATTTCGACGACGGGCTACGGCGTCGCAGGTGAGGCATTCGGCACGCAGCCGTCGATGCTCGCGCTCTCCGGATCCGGAAATGTCGCATTCGAAGCGGCAGTGCCCGCGACGTCGACCGCCAACGCGGTGTATGTCGACGCGGCGGGCGGCGGCGATGCGGCCGACTTCTACGCCGACAAGAACGACGGATACGGCCTCTACGCGTCGGCTAGCGGAAACGGCAACGGCGTCGAGGGCGACGGCATTGCCGGCGACGGCGTGTACGGTTCGTCCTCCACGTCCTCCGGCGTCGAGGGGTATTCCAGCAATTACGACGGCGTGCACGCGTCGATCAGTAATACCCACTCCGCCCTTTCGGGAACGAATACCATGGGCTACG
>CAZZUZ010000213.1:0-5564 GCA_964657315.1 Vulcanimicrobiota bacterium | reverse complement strand
CAAACGACGACGGTATGCTGCATCGCACCGCATACCTCGTGCTGATCAACACCGGAACGATGCAGTGCTCGGTGCCGGGCCACCCGCACGTGTCGCTGATCGACACCTTGCAAAATCCGGTCGTCGCCGATGCGACGACACCCGCGATCGCGCACATGCATCCGGGTCCCGTGATCGTCCCGAGGAACATCTTGCCGGGCGAAGCCCTCGTCACCGAGATTCGCTGGGCCGAAGCAAACGGAGACGCGACGAGTTCGGCCTGTTCGAAGATTGCGACCGTCGCGCTCGAAGGCGCGCGTGCGCCGCTTGCGACGACGATCTGCGGCGACGATGCGCCGGGCGCAAAGCCGCGAATCGACGTCAAGCTCTACGGCCTGCCCGCCTAGGATCTCGGGGCGCGCGTCAGACGGCGCGCGCCGCTTCCAAGAGCGCGTCGTGGGCGTTGAACGTCGGCTCGTCGGGCGACGGCCGATGACGCACGTACGTTCCGTCGCTCTGCAACCAGCGCGTCTTCATCGTATCTTTTTCCAAGATCTCGATGATGCCGGTCGAAATGTACTCGCGCAGCGACGGATCGAGCACCGGCACGATCGTCTCGACGCGGCGGTCGAGATTGCGGCCCATCCAGTCGGCGCTGCCCATGAAGATTTCCGTTTCGCCGCCGTTCACGAACGAAAACACGCGCGAATGCTCGAGGAACCTTCCGACGATGCTGCGCACGCGAATCGTCTCGCTGACGCCCGCGATACCCGGCCGCAACTCGCACATACCGCGAACGATCAATTCGATGGGGACGCCGGCTTGCGACGCGGCGTAGAGCGCCTGCACCATGCGTGCGTCGCTGATGGCGTTGAGCTTGGCCGTGATGCCCGACGGGCGCCCCGCTCGCGCGTGCTCTGCCTCGCGCGCAATCAAGTCGTAGAAACCCTCGCGCATGTTCGTGGGCGCGACGAGCAAACGGTCGTAGGTGTTCGTCTTCGAAAAGCCGGTAAGCCGGTTGAAGAGATGCGTGACGTCGGCGCCGAGCTGCGCGTTACACGTGAAGAGCGAGAGATCGGTGTAGATGCGCGCGGTCTTGTCGTTGTAATTTCCGGTGCCGAAATGCATGTATCGCCGAATGCCGTCGGGCTCGTCGCGCACGACCATGATGACTTTTGCGTGCACTTTGAGGCCGGGAAATCCGTAGATCACGTGCGCGCCGACGTGTTCGAGGTTGCGCGCCCAGTGGATGTTGTTCTCTTCGTCGAAACGCGCTTTGAGTTCGATCAGGGTCGCGACTTGTTTGCCGTTCTCCGCCGCTTCGAGCAGGCCGTTGACGATCGGCGAATTACCCGAGGTCCGGTAGAGCGTCTGTTTGATCGCGAGGACGCTCGGATCGTTCGCCGCGGCTTTGAGAAACTGCACGACCGGATCGAACGACTCGTACGGATGGTGCAGCAAGATATCGCCTTCACGAATCGCGGCGAAGATGTCGGGCTCGCCGACGAGACGCTTGGGAATCGAGGGCGTGAACGGCCTGTCGTGAAGTTCGGGCCGGTCGAGGTTGACGAGCGCCCAGAGATCGGACGTTCCGAGCATCGTGTCGATCGCGTAGAGATCGACGGGCTCGAGCGAGAGCGCTTCGAGCAGCATCGCGCGCAGATGCTCCGGCATCGCCGCGGCGACTTCGAGGCGCACGGGTTCGCCGAAACGCCGGCGCCGCAATTCCGATTCGATCGCGCGCAAGAGATCGTCGGCTTCGTCTTCCTGCAGATCGAGATCGGCATCGCGCGTGACGCGAAAGCAATACGACGAACCGATCACCATGCCGGGAAAGAGTTCCGCGAGGTTGTGCCCGATGACGTCTTCGAGCATGACGTAGTGATTTTTGCCTTCGGGCGATTCGAGCGGCACGAAACGCGCCAGGCTCGACGGAACCTTGACGCGCGCGAAACGAGCGATCGGTCCTTCGGGCGTGCTCTCGAAGAGTTCGACGCCGAGCGAAAGCGAGAGATTGGAGATGTACGGAAACGGATGGCCTTGGTCGACGGCGAGCGGCGTGAGCACCGGAAAGACGCGCTCCTCGAAAAACTTCTCGAGCGTCGCGCGCTCGGTCGCATCGAGATCCGCGTAGGGACGCACGACGATGCCTTCGCCGCGCAATGCCGGAAAAAGTTCGTCGTTGACGAGCGTCGCGAAGCGGGCGAGCGACGGCCGTAGACGATCCGAAATCGCCTGCAGCTGTTCTGCGGGCAGCCGCCCGTCGTTCGAACGTTTATGCACTTCTGCGGCGATCTGCTGCTTGAGCGCCGCGACGCGGATCATGAAATATTCGTCGAGGTTCGTGCCGCAGATCGCGACGAATTTCAGCCGTTCGAGCAAGGGATTGTGTTCGTCGACCGCCTCTTCGAGAACGCGATCGTTGAATTCGAGCCACGAAAGCTCTCGGCTGTAGTAGAGCGAGGGGTCGTCAAGCGCGGGCGCCTTCGACTCTTCGGGTTCGACGATCATAGCAAGGCGTTTCAACGCCGGCGTGGCAAAGTCCACGCTCGAACGGCCTTCATGGATCTTCTAACGCACGTTGCCGCCCATCTCGCGCTCTCGGGCGTCGCCCTCGCGGCGGCCCTCGCCATCGGCATTCCGCTGGGCGTCGTCGTCGCGCGCGTACCCGCGCTGCATGGGGTTTCGCTCGGTGCGCTCTTCGTCGCACGAACGATTCCGAGCCTCGCCGTCCTCGCGATCGCCCTACCGATCGTCGGTGTCGGCTTCACGCCGTCGGTCATCGCACTCGCGCTGCTCGCGATTCCGCCGATCGCGCTCAACACCGATCTCGGACTGCGATCGGTCCCGGCCGCCGTGCGCGACAGCGCGCGCGGGCTCGGCATGGGCGAACGTCAAATTCGCCGGCGCGTCGATTGGCCGCTCGCAATGCCGATCGTCTTCGCCGGCATTCGCATCGCGGCGGTCGAGGTCGTGGCGAGCGCGACGCTCGCCGCCTTCATCGGCGGCGGGGGCCTCGGCGAATATATCGTCAACGGCTTGGCGGAAAACGATACGGCACAGCTCGTCGAGGGCGCGGCCGCCGTCGGCGTGCTCGCGCTCGCGATCCAAACGCTCCTCGGCTACTTCGAAAGAAAGCTCGCTACGGCATGAATCGATCAACGGCTCCGGCCGCCAAACCCGTGAGCCGTCGCACTGCGCTCGGCGCGCTCGGCGCCGCAACGCTCTTGCCCGCTTGCGCGAAACACTACGACGTCGCCGTCGGCTCGAAAGATTTTACCGAAGAGCTCATCGTCGGCGAGATGTATGCGACGCTCCTCGAAAAGTCCGGGCTCAAAATCGACCGCCGCCTCGATCTCGGCGGACTGCAAGTCGCCATGGGCGCGCTGCAGCGCGGCGACATCGATCTCTATCCCGAGTATACGGGGACAGCGCTCACGGCGCAGCTGCACCTCACGCCGAGCAAAGACGGTCAGGCGAACTACGAGACGGTCAAACGCGCGTATTCCAATCGGTACGGTCTCACGTGGCTCGAGCGCTCGCCGTTCAACGATACGCAGGCCCTCGCCACGACGCAGGCGCTGTCCCAGAAATTTTCCATGCGGACGCTCGAAGATCTCGCGAAAGCCGCGCCGCAGTTGCGGCTGGGCGCGATTCCCGAATTCATCAAGCGCTCCGACGGTCTGCTCGGGTTGCAGAAAGCATTCGGCGGCTTTCAATTCAAAGAAGTCCGACTCTTCGACATCGGTCTCAAATACAAGGCACTCGAATCCGGCCAGGTCGATGTCGTGGTCGCGTTCGGCACCGACGGACAGATCGACACGGAACACCTCGTCGTCTTCGGCGACGACCGGCACTTCTGGCCCGAGTATAACATCGCGCCCGTCGTGCGGTCGGCTACGCTGGCCAAATTTCCGCAAATAGCGCCGGCTCTCGCGAAGGTCGCGCCGTTGCTCACCGACCCGATCATGCGTGGGCTCAACGCGCGCGTCGACGGGAATCACGAGGATCCGTCCGACGTCGCCCGCGCCTTTCTCAAAGACCGCGGGCTCGCGTGAGCGACGCGGCCGCAGGCGCGCCCGTTCGCATCGACGGCGTCACGGTTCGCTATCCGGGCTCCGATCGCGCGGCGGTCGACGCCGTTTCGCTCGACGTCGCCGCGGGCGAACTCGTCGTGTTCTTGGGTCCGTCGGGTTGCGGAAAGAGCACGCTGCTGCGCACGATCAATCGCCTGATCGTGCCCGACGCCGGAACGGTTTTCGTGGACGGCGCCGACAATGCGAAGACGCAGCCCGAGGAACTGCGCCGCGGCATCGGCTACGTGATCCAAGCGGTCGGCCTCTTTCCGCATTACACGATCGCGCGCAACATCGGCATCGTTCCGGCGCTGCTCGGTTGGGACAAAGCGCGCATCGACGCGCGCGTCGACGAATTGCTGACGCTCGTCAAACTCGAACCCGCGCGATATCGCGATCGTTTGCCGCGCGAACTCTCCGGCGGCGAGCAGCAGCGTGCCGGGGTTGCGCGCGCCCTCGCCGCGCAACCGCGCGTGCTCTTGATGGACGAGCCGTTCGGCGCCGTCGACGCCATCGTCCGCGCGTCGCTGCAGGCCGAAGTGCGGCGCATCCACTCGGCGCTCGGCACGACGATCTTCTTCGTGACCCACGACGTCGACGAAGCGCTCGGCCTCGCGGACCGTCTGGTCGTGATGAACAAGGGCCGCATCGAACAGGCGGCGCCGCCGCTGCACGTGCTCGCGCGGCCGCAGACCGCGTACGTCGACGAATTGCTCGACGCGCACGACGTCGTTCGCCGCCTGCAGCTCATGCACGTTCGTGCGGCCATGCCGCAGGCGAGTTCCGGGGACGACGTGGCGGACGGTGCGAAGCCGCTCGCCGTCGACGCGACGCTGCGCGACGCGCTCTCGCCGCTTCTCGAAAGCCCGGGCCGCGTGCCCGTCAGAGACGGCGACGCCATCGTCGGCACGCTCGGATTCGACGACGTGCGCGCGGCGCTCGCGCGACCCGCGTGAACTACATCCTCAAGCATCCCGATGAGATGGGCATGCGCCTCTTGCAGCATCTCGAGCTGACCGTCGTCGCGCTCGCGATCGCCTCGGCGATCGCGCTGCCGCTCGGCGTGCTCGCCGCACGCAGCGCTCGCATTCGCGGACCGCTCTTCACCGCGCTCAACATCGTCTATACGCTGCCGAGCCTCGCCGTGTTCGCGTTGCTCATTCCCGTCTTCGGGCTCGGCTTCGTCACCACCGAAATCGCGCTCGTCGCCTACGCCCAGATGATCCTCGTGCGCAACGTCGTCGCCGGGCTCGACAGCGTACCGGCCGCGCTGCGCGAAGCATCTCGGGGGCTGGGACTGAGCGACTGGCAGACGCTCACGCGCGTCGAACTGCCGCTCGCACTGCCGATCCTCATCGGCGGCCTGCGGCTCGCGACCATCGCGACGATTTCGATCGCCACGCTCGGCGGCAAGATCGACGCCGGCGGCCTCGGAACGTTACTCTTTGCCGGTCTCTCCAACGACGATCCGCAGCGCATCTTCGCCGGCAGCGCGGCCGCCGCGCTGCT
>CAZZUZ010000212.1:0-5583 GCA_964657315.1 Vulcanimicrobiota bacterium | reverse complement strand
CACCGGCTTCGAGCGCGGCGAGAGCCATCTTGTGATCGAAGTGGATGTCGGCGACGATCGGCACGGGCGAACGTGCGACGATCGCGGGCATCCCGGCGGCGTCTGGGGCGTCCTTGACCGTGACGCGCACGACTTCGCAGCCGGCGGCCGCGAGTCCGTAGATCTGTTCGAGGGTCTTGTCGGCGTCGGCCGTATCGGTCGTAGTCATGGACTGCACGACGACGGGATGATCGCCGCCCATCCATACCTTTTTGGCACCGCTCGACCACTTGGATTTGTTTTCGAGCAGAACGGGGATCGACTCTCGGCGTAACCGGATCACGACTTACATTGCTCCCTTACCGGTGACGAGATTGAAGATGTCGTGGTACGCGATCGTGACCATCAGCAGCATCAAAAAGGCGAAACCGGTAACGTGTACGAGTGCTTCTTTTTCGGGCTGCACGGGCTTACCGCGCAGCATTTCGGCAATGATGAACACCGCGCGACCGCCGTCGAGCGCGGGGAACGGCAGCAGGTTGAGGATTCCGAGGGCGATCGAGATGTTCGCCGCGAGCCAGAAATACGGACCCCAACCGAGGTCTTGGACTTCGCCGGCCTGCGCGCCCATGCCGATGACGCCCGAAAGCTTTCCGGCGTTCTCGCGCAGATGCGAGAACAACGCGATGTAGCTCTCGACCTGTATCGTGACGATGCCGGCGAGGCTCTGCCCCGCGTACGGCACGGCTTGCGTGAGCGGCAACCGCGTGTACACCTGCATCGGCACGAAGCCGATCAGTCCGACCGTCTTGCCGTCGGGAAACTTCGTGGCTTTCGGCACGACCGCGATCGTCTGACGCGAACCCGACCGGTCGATCGTGATGTGGAGCGTCTTGCCCGCGGATCCGTGAATCTGCGCGACGAGCGCCGACCCGCTCGTAACGTTCGCGCCGTCGATTGCGACGATGCGATCGAAATTGTGAAAACCGGCGCGCATGGCCGGCGAATCCTGGAGGACCTGGCCGATTTGCGGAGCGACGGAATCGCTCGCGGCGCCGAACGCGATCGCGCCGACGAGCAAGATCACGAAGGCGAGGATGAAGTTTGCGACCGGACCCGCGACGACGATCGAGAGACGCGCCCAGGCGGGCTTGCCTTGAAAATTATCGTTTGCGAACGTCTCCGCCACGGGCGCGCGGTTCGCCGACGCCGGCGTGAAGAGCAACGGCTGATCCAGAGTCGTCGGGCGGTCGAGTACGGCCACCGAACCGCCGCGCAACGCCGGCGATTCCGGGGCCTGATGCTCGGCACGGAAATCGCGCTGTTGCTGCGCCTCGCTCGTTTGGCCGTCCTCGCCCTGCATCGCGCAATAGCCGCCGATCGGCAATAAGTTGACGCGATAGTTCGTACCGCTACGCGGCGACGTCCATTTGAGCAGCGTCGGCCCGAAGCCGAACGCGAAATCGTTGACCCGGACGCCGGCCCGGCGAGCCATGATGAAGTGGCCGTATTCGTGCAATACCACGAGCGTCGAGAGCATCATGAGGAAGACGAGGATCTTCCCGATTGCGTCGAGCGTGGGCAAGGCGAAGGCGAGGTGCGGAAGTAGCGCTGCGTGCATGGGTCCTCAGGTATTCGGCGCCGACACGAGCCGAGCCTCGACTGCGGCCGCGGCCGTAACCCGAGCTTTACGGTCCGAGGCGCGGACGGTGTCGAGACTGAGCGGTTCGTCCGGGGTAGCGTCGATGGCCGCCTTGACGACCGTGGGAATGTCCCCGAACCGGATCTTTCCCTCTACAAACGCACGAACGGCGATTTCGTTTCCGGCCGAGAGCGCGGCGGGCACGGTTCCTCCGCGGGCCAAGGCCTCGTATGCGAGTGCGAGGCACGGAAAACGTTCCGTATCCGGGCGCATGAAGCGCAAAGTTGCGGCTTCGGCATCGACGCTCTCGCCGAGGGCGGCGAAGGCGTCGGTGCGGGTCTTGTCGGGCAGGCGATCCGGGTAAGCGAGCGCGTAACCGATGGGCAATCGCATGTCGGGCGGCGCGATCTGCGCCTTGACGTTTCCGTCGGTGAAGATGACGAACCCGTGGGCGACCGACGTGCGATGCACGAGCACGTCGATCCGGTCCGCGGGGATGCCGAAGAGCCGGCTCGCCTCGATCACCTCGAGCCCCTTGTTCATCAGCGACGCGGAGTCGACCGTATTCTTGGTGCCCATCTGCCAGGTCGGATGGCGCAGCGCGTCTTCTACTGCGGCTTTCGCAATGGCGTCGCGCTCCCACGACCAGAACGGGCCGCCCGACGCGGTCAGGACGATCGATCCGACGCGCTCGACGGGCTCGCCGACGAGACACTGAAAGATCGCGCTGTGTTCCGAATCGACCGGAACGAGTTCGGCGCCGCTGCGCCGCGCGTTCGCGACGAGCAGTTCCCCCGCCGCGACGACGAGTTCTTTGTTCGCGATCGCGATGCGCGTGCCGCGCTCGACGGCGGCGAAGACCGCATCGAAGGCGACGGCGCCGTCCGTGGCGGCGACGACGACGTCGGGATCGCCCTGCGTCGCGACCGCGAGCAGACCCGCCGCGCCCGAGAGCACGTGCGTTCCGGCCGGAAGCGAGGCACGCAGAGAGGCGACGTCGGACTCGTTCGCGCACGCGACGATCGCCGGCCGGTACGTTTTCGCCTGCTCCGCGAGTTCGGCGACTCGCGAGCCCGCCGCGAGCGCGACGACGCGGAAGCGGTCCGGATGGCGCGCGACGACGTCGAGCGTCTGCGTTCCGATCGAACCCGTCGATCCGAGAATCGCGATCTTTTTCTGCATGTTTCTGTTACCTGATGTGATGCGTTGCGAACAGCGCGAAGTAGTAGGCGATCCCGCCGAACATGTACGAATCGAAACGGTCGAGAATGCCGCCGTGGCTTGCGAAAAACGTGCCCGTATCCTTGACGCGCGCGTCGCGCTTGATCGCCGATTCGACGATATCGCCGATCTGCGCGGCGACGCTCGTAACCGCGCCGATGACGAGCCCTTGCCAGAGCGCGATTCCGGGACCGGGCACGAGCGAGAGGCACGCACCCGCGAGGACCGAAGCGGCGAAGCCTCCGAGCGCGCCTTCCCAGGTCTTCTTCGGCGAGATCGACGTCAGCGGCGTGCGCCCGATCGCGGTTCCGACGAGCATCGCGAAGATGTCGGTGAACGCGATGATGACGATCGCGCCGTAGGTCAACGCCATGCCGTGCTCGGGTAAGTTGCGTAGCGCCAGAAAATACGAAGACAGCCAGCCGATGTAGAGCACGCCGAAGAGCGTGAAGGCGCAGCGGCCGATGAACCCGCGCCGTTCGCCCGCGAGCGAAAAGAGCATCGAAGCGACGATCGTCGCGCCGAGCAACGGCTTCTCGTATTGGTGCTGCAGGCCGAGGCTCGCGAGAATCATGTACGCGGCGACGGCGACGGCCGCGACCGGAAAGATCAGTCCTTGACCTTCCCGTTGGGAGAGCGTCGAGAGCTCGTGCAGGCAGCCGATCGTGATCGCGAGGCAGACGACGGTAAAGGTCGGCAGCGTCGCGACCGACGCGAGCACGACGCCCGCGATGATCAAACCCATGACCGTGCGACGCGCGAGATCGCTACCCGCCGCCGGCCGTGAAGCGGTAGCCGTCACGCCCCTCCGAATCGGCGCGTGCGATAGGACTCGAGCGCGCGTTCCAGATGCGCGCGGTCGAAGTCGGGCCAAAACGTGTCGGTCACGTAAAACTCGGCCTCGGCCGCCTGATAGAGCAGGAAGTTCGAAAGCCTGGCCTCGCCGCCCGGCCGGATGACGAGGTCGGGATCGGGCATGTCCGCGGTCGCGAGATACGACTCGACGGTGCGCTCGTCGATCGACGCCGGGTCCAGCGTGCCGGCTCTGACGTCGCGCGCGATGCCTTCGATCGCGATGCGAAGTTCGGCGCGCGCGCTGTAGTTGACCGCGAGGTTGAGCTGCAATCCGGTATTCGCCGCGGTCGCCGCGACGAGGCGCTCGAGCGCGTCCCGCGAGGATTTCGGGAACGCCCGATATTCGCCGATGATCCGCACGCGAACGTTGTTGCGCACGAGTTCGGCGAGTTCGCTGCTCGCAAAATAGACGCACAGATCGAAAAGCAGCGAGACTTCGGTCGACTCACGCTTCCAGTTCTCGGTCGAGAAACCGTAGACGGTCAGCAACTCGATATCCAAATCGCTCGCGGCGCGGACGACGCGCCGCAGCGCGATGATACCGCGACGGTGCCCCTCGATGGACGGCAGCCGCCGGCTTTTGGCCCAGCGGCGGTTACCATCCATGATAATCGCGACGTGGCGCGGAATCGCGACGTCGCGAGACGGCGGCGCGGGAGCGGGCTCGATGGGACTCATCTCAAGGCCCGCTTTGAGGGCCGCCGGAAGAAAACCCTCGCTCGGACTACGGAAGTTCCTCGTAGTAGAAGTTGACGCTGTGTCCGTCGGTGTCGCTGATCTGAGCGACTTCGAACTCTCCGGAATGGCAGGGGTTGCCGCTCGACGTCGTCGCGACGCCGCCCGGACCCGGCGTCGGCACACCGCCGTCCGGGTAGTTCGCCGGCTCACCGTTGGCGTTCTGACCGTTGAACGAGATCGGCACCGAGTTCGAGGTCAAGTTCGCTACCTGAGTGACGGTAAAGCACGGCTGACTGAAGGTGAAGCCGTAGACCGCACCGCCGTTGGCCGGCGTCGGCAGATTCTCCTGATCGATGATCTTCACCGTGTACGGTCCATCGAAATGCGCCTCGCTCGCATCGATCGTAAAGTTCAAGGCGGGCACCGGATAGGGATTGGTTTCCGACGTATGGAGGACTCGGCCGGTCGCAGCGTCGGTGATGACGATGCTGCCGCTCGGATTATCGAGAATGCCGCCGCCCGAACTCGAGCAGCCGGCCGCGAGCGCGGCGAGGCCGATCATTCCGACGATTCCGGCGCGGAAAGTGAACTTCATAAACGTCCCCCGAAGGCATGGCAAAACGCAGAGAACGAGCCTGGATCTTCAAGCCGTCCGATTCTTGTATAGGTGGTCGTCAAATCGGCCGCCATCCTTTAGCCGCAGCGGCGTGCTTCTCGCGAAGCGCTAGACTTCGAGGATTTCCTTTTCCTTCGATGTGACGAGGCCGTCGATGTCTTTGATGTATTTGTCGGTGGTTTTCTGGATGCGGTCGCCGGCGCGCTTGTTCTCGTCCTCGGTGATCTTGTTGTCCTTGAGGAGCGCCTTGACTTCGTCGACGCTCTTGTGACGCAAATTGCGCATGCCGACTTTGCCGTCTTCGGCTTTCTTCTTGATGATTTTGACGAGATCTTTACGGCGATCTTCGGTCAGCGGCGGAATCTGTAGACGCAGCGTCGAGCCGTCGATGTTCGGGGTGATTCCGAGGTCGCTCTTTTCGATCGCTTTGCGGATCGCGCCGACTTGCGCGCGATCGAAGGCCGTAATCTGCAGCGTGCGCGCGTCGGGGCTGCTGACGGTGCCGACTTGCTTGAGCGGGACGAGCGCGCCGTACGAATCGACTTGGATGCGGTCCAGGAGTGCGGGCGACGCGCGCCCGGTACGCACGGAC
>CAZZUZ010000211.1:0-5609 GCA_964657315.1 Vulcanimicrobiota bacterium | reverse complement strand
GTACGCGCGCACGACGTTCGTGGGCAGCGTGTACGTCGCCGACAGCGTGTCGGTACCCGTATTGAGGTGCTGCGGACCGCCCGCGACGCCCGGAACGGGCAACACCACCGTCGGCGTGGCGGCCGCGGCGAACGCAGGAGTAGCCGGATAGAACTGCAGATAAGCCGTGCCGCTGATGACGCCCGTATAGGTCGCATTGACGATGTTGAAAATGTCGGCTTCACCGTTTTGCGCCGACGCGAGAAGCGCCGCATCGTCCGTCACGTCCCGCTCAACGTGCCACGTCGGAGCGAAGCTGCCGCTGGGTTCGGCGGTGGTCCCGAAAAAGATCGGGACGTTGCCGAGCTGGATCGATGCCGTGCGATCGTACTGCACGCCCGCCGAGACGGCGAAGTCACCGTTGAAGACGATCTTTGCGTAGGGACCCGGGCAGCCCGCGGGCGGCGCGTATGAGAACGGCAGTCCCGAGTACGATGCGAACTGCGCGTTCGAGAAGAGCGTATCGACGCACGGTTTTTCGCTCGGGCGCGCGACGAGCGGATCGGCCGTCACGTCGCCTCCGGACCCGACGTCGCCTTGCGTGGCGTACGCGCGGTGCACTTTGGGCTGCGCATGGGTCTTCGTCGCGACCGGAAACGTGAGGTCGGTTCGTAGGTGCAGCGGCGCGGCGCCGGCGGCACCCGGGGCGGCGAGTAGCGCTGCTGCAACGCAGGCGCTGAACATTCTAAGCGTGTGCATCTCCCGTGCTAGGACGCAACCGACCCTTTGGCCTTGCGCGAACGGGAACGAAAGCACGCGGCGAGGTGATCGTCCGCCATCCCGACGGCCTGCATGAACGCGTACGTTATCGTCGGACCGACGAAACGGAAGCCGCGCGCCCGCAGGTCTTTAGAGAGCCGCTCGGCGACGGGCGTCGTGACGGGCAGTTCGCCGGATACTTTGGGACGCGTCACGACGGGCTTGCCGTCTACGTACGACCACAGGAACGCGTCGAACGTGAGTCCGGTCTCGTGGCGCAACGCCAAGACTGCTTTCGCGTTATCGATCGCGGCCGCGATCTTGCGATGGTTGCGGACGATGCCGGGATCGGCCATGAGCCGCTCGATGTCGGCTTCGCCGAATTTTGCGATCCGCTCGATTTCGAAGTCGGCGAAGACTTCGCGATAGCGATCGCGTTTGGCGAGAATCGTTTCCCACGACAGTCCCGCCTGCGCCCCTTCGAGTACCACGAACTCGAAGAGTTTGCGGTCGTCGTGAACCGGCGTCCCCCATTCTTCGTCGTGATAGGCGATCGATGCCGGCGTGCGCGCCCACGCGCAGCGCACGGGCTCCTTCACCGGCACGGATCGGCGACTCCGGTCGCCTTCGCGATGCGCGTTCCGAGCAGCGGGCTGTTGTAGAAGTACCACGCGATGAAGCGCGACGCACAAAGCGGTGCGAGCGTTTCGTCGGCGATGCGCACGAACGACCGCGACGCGGCGGCCGGATCGTGCGTCAACGCGAGCGCGTAAGCGTCGGCACGGCTCTCGAGATTGCGCGAATAGCCGTTGTACAGCGGCGTCGCGACGAGCGCGAGCGTCCCGAGAAACGCGAACACGAGCGGCAGACGCGATAACGGATCGTCGTCGCGGCGAAAGCCGACGCGATCGGCCGCGACGACCGCGAGCGCGGTGCACGCGATGAAGAGAGCCGTCCAAAACAGCGACAGCCGGAAGTCGTCGGCATGCGCGTAGTGACCGAGTTCGCGCGCCGTCAAGAACAGCACTTCGCCCGTCGTCGCGTTCGCGAGCAGGTTGTCCGAGAGCACGATACGTTTGGTCGGCCCGAATCCGGCGACGTCGGCGATGGCGGCGTTGGTGCGCCGCGAACTATCCGAGACGACGATCGGCGCGCCCGAAACGCCGGCGCGGCGCGTGAGTTCTTCGAGCGGAACGCGCACGGGCGACGTCGAGGTCAGCGGCTCGAACGAGTTGTAGAGCGGCGCGATCGCGACCGGTTCGAGAAACGCGGTCACGAGGGTAATCGCCGCGAGCGCCGCGGTCGCGTAGACATACCAGAGGCGCGTACGATCGACGAGCGCGAAGATTCCGGCGACGACGAGCCCGACGATCGCTGCGTGCAGGACTGCGTTGAGCACCCCGTCGCGAAACCACGTCGCCGCGATCTCTGGCGTGAGTCCGTAGATGTAGTCGACGCGATAGCGCACGAACGCGGCAGGGAAGGCGGCGGCGGCCGCCACGAACGCGAGCGTCGCACCGTATGCGAATCGCAGCGCGAAGACGCCGCGGAACTTCGTCTTGAGCCAATCCCGCAGGCGGGCGCCGCTGCCCGAGGACCACAGCAGTGCGAAGACGACGATCTGCGAGACCGCCCAGCCGAAGAACAGCGGCCGCAAGTAGAGTCGCATGCGCGCGGATACGCGTTCCCGCCGCGGATCGATCAGCTTCTGCGGCGGCGACGAGAGCAGGACGTGCGCCGTGAGCGAGCTGACGCGTTTGTCGACGTACGTTTGCTGCGCGACGGCCGCATGCGGTTGGATCAGCCCGGCTGCGAAGAGCGCGAGCAGCAGTCCGAGTGCGAGCTTTCGGACGATCAGCCCGCCATCGCGGCCGTCTGATGATCGGCCACGATCTCGTCGTTCGAACGCTGCGGTCCGTCCTCGCCCGTGATGCCGGCGCGGCGGCGCGCCGCAACCGGATTCTTCACGACGACGTAACGCGGGCATTCGGGCCCGTTGGGCTCGTTGCAATAGCCGCGCACGCACGTGGCACCGGCGCGCACGAAAAGCGACGGTGCGGCGCGCTTGGCCAAGCGCAGCATCGCGAAGCCGAGTTCGCGGATTTCCCACTGCGCGTTGTTGCACGTACGTAGCGAAAAGAAGTCAAGCAGCGCGCGCGCGTTCGCGGTGACGACGATCTGCGTCTCCGCGGCATTGGGAAGCGCGAAACGGGCGTCTTCCGCGGGCGTTCCCGCCGCGATCGCGTCGGTGTAGAAATCGGCGATCTGCGCCATCAGCGCGTCGTACTTCGCTTTGACTTCGGGACGGGCTTCGATCGACGGCGGAGTGATGTATTCGAATCGGCCCTCGACTTTGATGTAGCGTTGGCTCTTCTGTTCGTACGACATGTGCCGGTGCCGCACGAGCTGGTGCGTCAGCGCACGCGACACGCCGGAAACACCGAACATGAACATCGTGTGTTCGAAGGTCGAGAGATGGCCCGCATCGCGCACGCGTGCGACCATCGCTTCGATCTTGCTCTGCGTCCAGTTCTCGTCGATCGACTCGACATCGCGCGGGCTGTAGCAGTTGCGCGCGGCCGTCGCTACGGCACGCTCGGGTTCGGGCGAGTGCGAGAGCAGTACGACTTTGAGAGCCATGACGCAGCGCTTTCGTGACCTCGAGCACGCGCGCCTCGGCGCGAACGGTGCTCGCTGACACGCGCTCTGAACGTCGGGACACACTCGCGTTTCGAGCGTGTAAAGCCGCCGCAAAGCTGACGATTTTTGTAGGCATGAACGACGGCGGCAACGGCGCGACGCGCGAACCTAAGCATGGATACCGGACGACGATCGCGCTGCTCGCGCTCGCGGCTGCGACGAGCGGGTGCGGCGGCACGGGAAGCGCGAGCGGTCCGCTCCCGCAAGCGCTCGCGCAAGCGATACGCGTGTCTCGCCCGGCAACGCTACCGACGGCGCCGGCGTCCGGTGCGCCCGGCGTCTCTTTACCGCTGCCGAGCGCGGCTCCGCAGCGCGTCGTCTATCCGGTCTACAGCTCGTACTTTCGCGGCAAGACGCCCTTCCACGATAGCGTCGTCCGTTTGATGGCGGCGGGCGCGACCGTGCTTCCCGCGCAGATCGCCCGGAATTATTGGGCGCAGACCGTCAACTCCAACGACGACCCGACGGGTGCCAGCGAACCGATGAATTACATCGCCCCGGGCGATCCGGCCGTGACGTTCGTCTGCCGCGAGTACGGAACGTGCAACGCCGACGGCATGAAAGTGCACTATCGGCCGGGTACCGCGGCCTCGACCGACGGCGACCACCATCTGATCAGCTTCGATCCGGTCTACGGGCACGAAGAAGTCGACGGGTGGGGCGGCGATCCGGCACACCCGTGCGCCGTAACGTCAACCATGGCGAACTGCTCGTGGGGCGGCGTGTTTCCGTTCTCGGGCAGCGGCCTCGCGACGGACTCGAGCGGCGGCAACGCGGCCGGGTATGCGTTCGGACTATATCAAGTCTCCGCACAGGAACTGCTCGACGGGCACATCGATCATGCGCTCGGGCTCATCCAGTCGTGTCTCGATGCCGGCGGGATCTATCCGGCAACGCCGGGACGCAACACCGATTCCGCCTGTCCTGCGAATCTCGAACCCAACGCCGCGTACGGCAACCTCATCCACGTCAAAGCGTCGGTGAACGTAGCCGCGCTCGGATACAGTCCGTACTGCCGCGAGATCGTCCAGGCACTGCAGACGTACGGCGGCTACACCGTCGACAACAACGGCGGCTGGGGCATCGCGGTCGCGCTCGAGGACGTCACCGATCCGGCGTACGTCACCGCCCCGTGGCAGAAGACGATCATGCCGTCGATGGTCGCCGGCGGCGACGCGACGGGTTCGGATGCGAGCTTCCGGTTCTCGTCGTGCCTGCAGCGCCTCGGCGCGGACGACATCGAGGTCATCGCGATCTCGCCGAATCTCCCCTGAAGCTTCGCGGCGGAGTGACGCGCGGCGCGACGAAAACGCCGGGCGATGAACGAACTGTGGACCCGCAGCGCTTCCGAACTCGCACGCGCGATCGCGAGCGGCGCGATATCGAGCGTCGAAGCCGTCGACGCGCACATCGCGCGAATCGAATCGGTCGACCCGGCGCTCAACGCCGTCGTCTACAAACGCTACGAGAGCGCGCGGGCCGAAGCGCGCGCGGCCGACGCGAAACGCGCGAGCGGCGCCGTTCTGGGCGCGCTCCACGGCGTTCCCGTAACGATCAAAGATAGCCAGGACGTCGCGGGCACGCCCGCTACGTTCGGCCTGCCGTCGCGCGCGAACGATCTCGCCGAGAGCGACGGCACGTACGTCGCGAAATGGCGCGGCGCGGGCGCGATCCCGATCGCGAAGACCAATCTCTCGCAACTGATGATCTTCATCGAGTCCGACAATCCGCTCTTCGGCCGCACGAACAATCCGTGGGACCTCACGCGCAGTTGCGGCGGGTCCAGCGGAGGGGAGGGCGCGATCGTCGCGGCCGGCGGATCGCCGCTCGGTTTCGGCGCCGACATCGGCGGAAGTCTGCGCGTCCCCGCCGCATTCAACGGTATCGCATCGTTCAAACCCACGACGGGTCGCATGGACGATACGTCGCGGCTCGCGGTGTACAAGGGTCAGCGCGCGATCGTGAGTCAGGAAGGCCCGCTCGCACGCACCGTCGCCGACCTCGAACTCGGAACGGCGGTCGCGAATGCCGCCGCCGCGGGCGATCCGAAAAGCATCGACGTGCGCGGGCTGCGCGTCGGCTTCTACGAACGCGCGGGTTCGTTCGCCGCGTCGCCCGCACTCGGCCGCGCCGCGCGCGAAGCGGCCGAAGCGTTGCGCGCACGCGGCGCG
>CAZZUZ010000210.1:0-5610 GCA_964657315.1 Vulcanimicrobiota bacterium | reverse complement strand
CCGCCGCCAGATCAAGGCGGCGACAACAACGGAGCACCGAACCCGCAGCGTTCGCCGTCACCCGACCTCGTCGCATTCCGGTCGCTCGTCGAATGCGCGTACGTTACCGTGCTCTCCGCGAGCGACGCGAAGGCCAAAGGCATCGCCGTGCAGGCGGGACGCCCGGGATTCTTCTACGTGCCGGGCACCGGCCTCACGTTCGTGCGTCCGCCGGAACTACCGGCGGGCGGCGGCAGCCTGAAGTCGGCGAACTAGGCGCCGGGCACGCGTAGCGTCGCTTCGATCGTCGATAGGCAGGCGTTACCGCCGATGTCGACCGTCGCGAGTACGTTTGCGTCGCCGTAGCGCAAGACGCCGTGGATCAGGCAGCGCCGCTTCATCCGCACGCCCTGCTCGTTCGTGAACGCCGTGCCGTCGCGCGCTTCGATGTAACCATATTTTGCTAGGTAGGCGCCGAGGGGGCCCGTCGCGCTGCCGGTGCCGGGATCTTCGGCAACGCCCGCCTCGGGCGCGAGCATGCGCGAATAGAACGTCGAGCCGTGCGGCGTGAAGAAGAAGACGCCGACCGAGTGCGCATCCGGCATGAGTTTCGCAAACGCTCCGCGTCCGAAGTCGGCGCGGTCGACGGCGGCCGCGTCGCGGCAGGCGACGTAGAGAAACGGATTGCCGCCCGAGACGAGCTGCGGCGGAGTTTCTAAGAGATCGTCTTGCGTGAGATTCGTCGCGGCCGCGACCGTCGCGGGATCGAACGTGCGGCCGAAGGCGATCGGCGGCGTTCGGAGCCACGCGAGGAACGGGTCCGCGCGTCGCTCCACGCGTACCGGGACGTCGCCGATGCCTTCCTCGAAGACGAATTCGGAGACGCCGGGCGGGATGCGTCCGAGATGGATGAGGACGAATGCCGTTCCGATCGTCGGATGGCCCGCGAACGGTAGTTCGCGATGCGGCGTAAAGATGCGCACGTGCGCGAGACCGCCGCGCTCGGGCGGCAACACGAACGTCGTCTCGGAGAGGTTGAGTTCGCGCGCGACCTCTTGCATGCGCTCGTCCGTCAGGCCGACGGCATCGGGAAAGACGGCGAGCATGTTGCCGCACAGCGGCGTATCGCTGAACACGTCGGCGACCGCAGTAGCGATAGTCCTTGAAAGCGGTCATGCCGCCCGAATTCGCTACGCGACGAGCAAATGTCGCTTTTCGGCGTGACGCGCCATCATGTAATGCCGCGCGCGCGATGGGCGCGGCACGTCGACGCCGCTATGATCGATATGTGCCTCTCCGAACGCGAGCCGCATCTTGCGATTGCCGGGATCGATCGCGATCGAGGCGCCGCGGCCGCGCGCGTTCTCGAGTGCGGCGCCGAGCGCCGTGAGCGCGTCGTGCGAGGTCAGCGCGAGATGACGCGCGCAGAGAAGGATTTCGCGGGGGCCGTCTGAGGTAAACGCGTGCAGCATTTCCGAAAGCGAGGCGACGAGCGTGGTGTCGAGGTCGCCGATGAGATCGATGACGATTGGCGTCGATGTCGCTACTGTCATGGACGATAGTGTGCACTCGCGCCCTTGGGCTCGTCTGAGGAAAAGATTAGGAAAGTCCGGGCCCCAGGTACTTCTCAGAGTCGTCTCCTAGCATCCGGTGCACGATGCAACAAGCTCCCGCGCGCATTCTCGTCGTCGACGACGAACGGCACATTCGCGATCTCCTGGAGATCGGGCTCGGCGACGAAGGCTATGAGGTGCGATCGGCCGGCGACGGTCAAGCCGGCCTCGCGATCGCAAAAGACTGGACTCCGGACGCGATCGTCCTGGACGTCATGCTCCCGAAGATCGACGGCATCGCGCTGCTGCCGATGTTTCGCAAACTTACCGAAGCGCCGATCGTGATGCTTTCGGCCAAGAGCGGCACGCTCGATAAGGTCGCGGGACTGCACGGCGGCGCCGACGATTACGTCGCAAAACCGTTCGAAATGGCGGAACTGACCGCACGGCTCGAGACGGCACTGCGCCGGCCGCGGCTCGCACAACCGCAGCTCCTGCGTTTCTCCGACCTCGAAGTGAACCTCGAAACGCGTCTCGCACGACGTGGCGACAAACGGATCGCGCTCTCGGCCCGCGAGTACGATCTGCTCGTCGCGCTCCTGCGCAATCCCAACCGCGTCTTCAGCCGCGATCAGCTGCTCGATCAAGTGTGGGGCACGGAGCGCTTCGTCGGACCCGGTGCCGTCGAAACCTATATCTCATATCTGCGCGCGAAGATCGACCAAGGCTTCCCGAAGCGGCTCATCCACACGCATCGGGGGGTCGGATATTCGCTGCGCGAGGAATAAGCACAGAAGACTCTCAGGCGGCGGCCGTAGGATCGTGACGCATGGATGAACCCGCGCGGATTCTCGTCGTGGACGACGAGCCCAACATCCGGACGCTGCTGGAGATGGCGCTCGAAGACGACGGTTACGAGGTTCGCGCGGTGCCCGACGGTCAAGCGGCACTGCGCGTGGTCAAGGAGTGGCAGCCGGACGCGATCGTACTCGACGTGATGATGCCGAAGATCGACGGCATCGCACTGCTGCCGATGCTGCGGCGTCTGACCGAAGCGCCGATCCTCATGCTCTCGGCCAACAACGAAACCGATACCAAGCTCAGCGGATTCGACGGCGGCGCCGACGATTACGTCGCCAAGCCCTTCGAGACGAGAGAGTTTCTCGCACGCATTCGCACGGCGCTGCGCCGTCCGCGGCTCAAACGCACCGAACACTACCGCTTCGCCGATCTGCGCGTCGACGTCGCGGCGCGTTCCGCATACCGCAACGACGAGCGTATCGATCTGACGGCGCGTGAGTTCGACCTGCTCTTGGCCTTCGTGCGCAATCCCAATATCGTGTTCTCGCGCGACCAGCTGCTCGACGTCGTCTGGGGTCTCGGCCGCGACGTGACGCCCAACGCCGTCGAGACCTACGTCTCGTATTTGCGTGCGAAGATCGACCGGCCCGGCGGCCGCGCATCGATCCGCACGCATCGCGGAGTCGGATATTCGCTAGGCGAACGGTAGCGCCGTGTTTCGTTCGCTTGCTGCGCGCCTGACGGCGACGTACGTTTTCGCGGCCGTCGTTCTCGTCGGCGTGGTCGTCATCGTCGTGACCGCCTTCGCGCTCTCGATGTTCGGCATCAGCGCGCGCGAAGAGTCGGCCGACGTCGCGACGCTGACGCCGGAAGTCGTGAGGCTGGCCGTCGCGCGCACGGGTTCGCTTCCGGCTGCCGCCGTCTCCATCGTTCGCGAACTCAGCCGGCCCGGGCTGCACGTCGCGGTGTTCTCGACGCGAGGCCATCGCCGGCGTTTCCTCGCCGCTTCCGCTACGGCACCCGACGGGCGCACGATCGTCACGACCGGACCGCCGGATCCGGATCGGCCGTTCTTCGGCCCGATCGTTTCCGTGCCGACGGTCGCTCCCAAGAAATCCGACGCGTCGAGCAAGTCGCTGGACCTCGCGCCCGGGCTGCAAGGGTCGTCCGGAGCCGGAGCCGGACGGCCGGGCGTGTTGACGCAGCCGTTCGGCGGACAAGGGCCGAACGAAGGCGGCCCGCCGGGACATCCCCCGTACTTCGGAGATCCCGGCGGCGCGGGAGACTCCGGCGGCACCGCCAGCGTGCGTCCGTTCGGCGGCGGCGCCGTCGAAGACACCGCCGGCCCCGATACGGTCAACCGTTCGCGTCCCTATCCGCTCGGCCTCAATTCGATCTTGCACATCGAGCCGAAGAACGTCGATTTTCCGGGCGGCCGCGTCGGCATTCTGCCCGACCCCGAGCCCCTCGCTCGCGCCATTGACATCTTTTGGCTAGCGATGCTGCCCACGGGTCTCTTCATCGTCGTTGCGGCATGGCTGCTCGGCCGCTACATCACGCTGCAGGCGCTCCGTCCGCTCGTCGAAACCACGGAATCGCTCGACCGTTTCGGAGCCGGCGACTTCACGCCGCGTCCGATCATGACGACCGACCGCAGCGAAATCGGTTCGCTCGCGTCCGCCTATAACCGCGCCGCGGCGCAAGTGTCGCGCGCCTTCGACGAGCGCAAGGCCGCCGAAGATCAGATGCGCCAATTCATCGCCGACGCCGGTCACGAATTACGGACGCCGCTGACGGTGATCATGGGCTTCATCGACGTCTTGCGGCGCCGCGCGCTTGCCGATCCCGGTACGTCGACGAAGATTTTCGATACGATGCTCGAGGAGAGCCGGCGCATGAAAGCGCTCATCGACAAACTCATCGTCCTCGCGCGGCTGGAGAACCAGCCGCACCGCGAGCTGCAGACCGTCGATCTGGTCGAGGTTTCACGCAGCGTCGTCGAGTCGCTGCAGTCGTTGCGGCCGGGCAGCATCGCGTTCTCCGCCGACCGTTTTAACGCGCTCGTGCGCGGCAACGAGGCCGAACTGCACGACGCCGTGGCCAACCTCGTCGAGAACGCCGTGAAGTACGCGCCCGAATCGCAGGTCGACGTGCGCGTCCGCGCCGAGGGCGACGACGCGATCGTCGAGGTCGTCGACGGCGGCCCAGGCATCCCCGCCGCCGAGCAGGCGCACGTTTTCGACCGTTTCTACCGTGGCCGCGACCGCGAAGCCGAGACCGAGGGCTTCGGTCTCGGGCTCGCGATCGCCAAGCGCGCGGTCGAACGGGCCGGAGGTGCGATCGCGCTCTGGAGCGCCCCGGGCCAGGGTTGCCGCTTCTCGATCAAGATTCCGACGGCTACCGGCTCGAGCGAGAACGCAGCGCTCGCTAGCTGAGGCTTGCGCGCAGCGCGCCGTTCGTCGTCTAATGACGTATGGCCGTACTCACCATCCTCATCGTCATGCTCGTCGGCAGCATCGGCTGCCTGTTCATCATCCCGCCGTTTCTGCTCAAGATCGAGCCGACCGGCCGCGTGAATTTCTTCGGCATCAAGTTCCTCTAGCCGCCGATCGGTAGACCGATCGAGAAGGTCGCGGCGTATTCGGCGCTCGTGCTGCCGGCAAGCGATAGCAAATTCTCGCCTTCGGTCTGCGTCGTGTAGACGCGGTCGCCGCCGTCGGCCGTGCGTCGTGCGGTCCCCCCTTACCGGACGTCGCGACGCGCGCGTTGTAGTACGTCGCGTGATCCGGTTACTCGACGAACTGACCGTCGGCCACATCGCCGCGGGCGAAGTCGTCGAACGTCCGCTCTCGGTCGTCAAAGAACTCGTCGAGAACTCGCTCGATGCGGGGGCGACGCGGATCGCGGTCGCCGCGATCGATGGCGGCCTAACGTCGATCGAGGTCGGCGACGACGGCGGCGGCATTCCGCGAGACCAGTTGCGGCTCGCGTTCGCGCGTCACGCGACGAGCAAACTCGCGATCGCATCCGATCTCGAGTCGATCGCAACGCTCGGCTTCCGCGGCGAAGGCCTCGCCGCAATCGCCGCCGTCGCGAAGGTGCGCCTCACGTCACGCACGCGCGACGAAGACGTCGGCTATACGGTCGAAGCGCACGGTCTCGACGTGTCGCAGCCCGAGCCGCTGGCCGCCGCGCCGGGGACGCGCGTCGTCGTGTCGGATCTCTTCGGCAACGTACCGGCGCGCCGCGAATTCGTCTCGTCGAAAGCGGCGGAGTT
>CAZZUZ010000209.1:0-5632 GCA_964657315.1 Vulcanimicrobiota bacterium | reverse complement strand
CGTTCGAGGGGTCGATCGCGGTCACCGGAGCGCTCGTGCGGTGGTTTCGCGACAACCTCGGCCTGATCGGCTCCGCGCCGGAGATCGAGACGCTGGCACGGACCGTCGACGACAACGGCGGCTGTTATTTCGTGCCGGCGTTCTCAGGTCTGTTCGCGCCGCACTGGCGTGCTGATGCGCGGGGGGTGATCGCCGGACTGACTGGATACATCACGAAGGGGCACCTCGCTCGGGCCGTGCTGGAGGCCACCGCGTGGCAGACGCGAGAGGTGGTCGAGGCGATGATCGCCGACTCGCGCGTCGAGTTGTGGTTGAGCGAACTCGGCACGAGCCTGCGTGCCGGAAGCGACGGGGGCAGCACGCGCGAGCGGATCGCGTACGTCTTCGAGACGCGGCGAAGTGCGGGCGAGCGCGATGCGTTCGTGCGCGTCGTCGTGGCCGACCGCGCGGCGGACGGACGTCTCACGTTCTCGCGCGAGATGAGCGCCGAAGCGCTCGGCTACGCGACCGCCTCGTTCGTGCGGCCGGACGATCTGGTCATCGGGCGTCTGCTGCAGCTGTTCTCGACGACGTGGCGGGGCCGCAGCACGCTCGCGAGCGACGTGCTGCACCGCATCGTCTCTTCGAGCGCCGCATACTTCGAGTCGCTCGACGGCATGCCGCTTCGCGAAGGGCCGCCGCGCACCGCGAGCGTCGCGTGGGACGTCGCCAACGACGGAACGCAGCGTGCGAAGCTGGCATTCGCCGACGGCGGACTGCGCGCGCTGCCCGCGCCCGGCGTCACCTGGTACGTCTCGCCGGAGACGGGCGAGACCGGTCCCGTCGATGCGGGTTTGCCGGCCGAAGCGCTCGCGACGCTACTCGACGGTCCGCCGCTCGCCGCGGGGCAAGTCGCCCGCGTGCGCGAGGCGCTAGCGGGAGCACTTCCCGACACCACGATTGCGGCGCCGCTCGAACTCACCGAACGCTACGTCAAGACGCCGCCCGTCCCGTTGTTGCGTTTGCGCGGCATGGAGGCGGGCGGCGCGCGTAACGGCACGCTGCAATCGGCGCTGTTCGCGCCGCCCCTGGTCGACGTCGCGGAACTCACGTTCGTCTACGGCGATGCGTCCGTGAGCCCGCGTTCGAACGATGCGAAGATCCGCCATCTCACGGGAACGGAGTCGGTGGTCTACGTCCGCGATCTCTTCGCCGAGACGATCGCGACGAAGCGGCTCGGCGTCGCCGGACTGGAGGAAGATCCGACGCGCCGCAGCGACTATCGCACCGCGGGCCTGCTCTTTCGCTACGCCGAGAACGTGGATTGGCAGTGGTCGCTCTTCTTACACGAAGTCGTGCCGGAACTGCGCGCGGCGGGCTGGCGAGTCGACATCGACGCGACGTTCCATCACCGCGTCGTCGATCTCGCGGACGACGCGACCTGGCATCCGACGCTGCGGGAATCGCAGGGCGGATGGTTCGACCTCGCGCTCGGCATCGACATCGACGGCAAATGCTACGACCTGCTACCCATGCTCGCGAACCTGCTCGAGCAGACCGGCGACATCGACGACGCAACCGGCGACGACGGGCGGCCGCGTCCGACGTACTACATCTCGCTCGGCGACGACGCGCCGACGCTCGCGCTGCCGTACGCGCGCGTCAAAGCGATCGTCGACACGATCGTGGAGCTGCGCGAACCGGGCGCGCTCGGCGACGGAGGCCTGCGCGTACCGCGCGAAGGCGCGGGCATCGTCAACGAACTCGAGCGCGGCGCGGGACTGCGCATCGACACCGAACCGCCCGCGCGCGAACTCACCGACCGATTACGATCGATCAAGGGCCTGGAGCCCGTGGACGTGCCGCCGTCGTTCGCGGGAACGCTGCGCGCCTATCAGCGCGACGGCCTCAACTGGCTGCAATTTCTCGCCGGCAACGGATTCGGCGGCATCCTCGCGGACGACATGGGTTTGGGCAAGAGCGTGCAGACGCTCGCGCATCTGCTGGTAGAAAAGGAAGCCGGCCGTCTCGCGCTTCCGGCGCTGCTCGTCGTGCCGACGAGCCTCGTCTACAATTGGCGCGACGAAGCGCAGCGCTTCACGCCATCGCTGCGCGTCCTCTCGCTGCACGGGGCCACGCGCGCGCAGCGCCTGGGCGACATCGACGAAGCCGACATCGTCATTACCACGTACGCGCTGCTCGTGCGCGATCGCGTGCTCTTCGAACGCGCCTGGCACGTCGCCATCTTCGACGAGGCGCAAGCGATCAAGAATCCGCTCTCGAAGGCGGCGAAGGCGGCGCGAGAGATCCGCGCCGGCGTGCGCCTCTGCCTCACCGGCACGCCGGTCGAGAACGATCTCGGCGACCTCTGGTCGCTCTTTGCCATCGCGCTGCCGCCGCTGCTCGGCGAACGCAAACGCTTCAACTCGCTCTTCCGCACCCCGATCGAGAAGCGCGGCGACGCGGCGCGTAGCCGCTCGCTCGCCGAACGAATCGCACCGTTCCTCATACGGCGAACGAAGGAAGCCGTCGCCCCGGAGCTGCCCGAGAAGACCGAGATCGTCAGACGCGTCGAGCTCGCGGGCGCGCAGCGCGATCTCTACGAAAGCGTGCGCGTCGCGATGTTCGAACGCGTTCAGGAAGAGATCGCCTCGGCGGGCATCGCGAAGAGTCAGATCATCATTCTCGACGCGCTGCTCAAACTGCGCCAAGTGTGCTGCGATCCGCGGCTGCTGCCCGAACGGTTTCGCAAGGAAGCGGAGAGCGTCAAACTCGAGATGCTGCTCGAGCTGCTGCCGCTCGCCATTTCCGAAGGCCGCCACGTGCTGGTCTTCTCGCAGTTTACCAGCATGCTCGAACTCATCGCGCAGGCGCTCGAAGCCCAGAATATGGCGTTCGTCCGGCTTACGGGCGAAACGCAGGACCGCGAGACGGTCGTCAAACGATTCCAAGCGGGCGGCGTGCCCGTGTTTTTGATCAGCCTGAAGGCGGGCGGCACGGGTCTCAATCTCACCGCTGCAGATACGGTTATCCACTACGATCCGTGGTGGAATCCCGCCGTCGAGCGTCAGGCGACCGATCGCGCCCACCGCATCGGCCAGACGAAGCCCGTGTTCGTCTACAAGCTCATCTGCGCCGGAACCGTCGAAGAGAAAATCGTCGACCTGCAGACGCGCAAAGCCGAACTCGCCGAAGCGATCTTCTCGGAACGCGCGAGCGCCGGCATGCATTTCGACATCGAGGACATCGCGCGGCTCTTCGCCCCAATCGAAAGCGGCCGTTCTATCTGAGCGTCTGCACCGAGGTGTCGGCGGTTTCGCTGAACTTTTTCATGATGTTGCCGAGCGAACCGAACGCCTTGCGTTCGTTCTCGTCGAGCGTTGCGGACCTCGGCTGGGATGGATCGTCACTCGCACCGAGCGTGTTGAGGGCGTTTGCGAGCACGTAGCCTTCGAGCACGCGCTGCTGTTGCCCGGTGGCATCGGGCCGCAGGGTCCGGATCGCGGTAATCGCGATGAAATCGGGATCGGCGGGCCCCGCTCGCATCGCGGACACTTCGGTCGAAACGATCGGATCGATCGCGCCGCGCAACGACGGCAACAGAATCGCCGCCATGCTTTGATAGCGCTGCATGACCGACGGATCGAGTTTGAACGGTTTCGCCGGAGCCGCGGTCTGCGCTGCGGCCGGTGTAGCGGGAGCTGCCGGCACGGGCGTAACGCCGGCAAACGGATTTCGCGCAGAGGATGTTTGCGTTACCATCGGCGGCTGTTGTGCGACCATCTTCGCGACGGACGGCTTGCCGGCGGCTAACGGGTCGCGGATGCGCAGCGTTACCGCGTTCGACGCTCCCGAGCGCGAGGAGAGCACGACGGGATAGCTGCCCGGATGCGCGCGCAGATCTTCGGGCACGTAGACGTCGATCGAGCCGCCAGCGAAATCGGCAAAGGCGAAAAACGTCACCTGTTCGCCATCGATCGTGACCTTCGTATCGTCGGGCGTGTTCTTCGCGTCGATGCGAAACAGATAGTTTCGCTGAAGCGGCAGGTTGGTCGCAAACGTCTTCGGGCCGATCGATGAGATCGAAGGGGGCGTACTGGGATACGGATCGATCGGGAGCACGAGCGTGTTGGACTGCACGCCTTTGACCGAAACGGCGAACTCGAGCGTCCCAGGCTTTTGCAAATCGAACTCGCCGCTGTCGAATTCGATGTCGAGCCGGCCGGGCGACCATCCTTTGATGTCTTTGCTCACGTCGGCGAACGGACGGCCGTTGCGGCGCGCTAGCAATTTCACATTAGCGGAGAACGTCGCCGCGGTCTCGCCCGGCATGATGAAGTTGGTGCCGTAGAGCGCGACGTCGACGAGGCTGCCGAAATTCTGGTACACCGATTTTGGATCGCTCGAGGTGATGTTCGGAGCCGGTGCGGCCGCCGCGGGGGCGCTCAGGAGCGCGGATGCCAAGCAAGCAGCAAGAAGTGCTCTCCCGTGTACCATCGGGCGTCATTCCGGGGCCGGCGGAGGCGCGCCCTTCCGCGTCGGCGGGTCGACGAGATCCGCGACGAAGCGCGAGATCATGGGACCCACGAGCAGCACGACGATGAAACGCGCGGTCTGCATCGTCATGACGAACGGGACGTCGACCTTGCTGCTCGCCGCGATGATCGCGACACTGTCGGCGCCGCCCGGACTGGTTGCGAGGTATGCGGTGAGCGGATCGAGCCCGGCTTTCCAGACGAGCAGCGCGGCGAAGCCGCCGCAGACGACGATGAGCGAGAGCGTCGAGGCGAAAATGCGCGGAAAGGCGTTTGCGATGTACTGCAGCAGCGGGCGCGTGAAACGCAGCCCGATGCTCCAGCCGACGACGGCATAACTGATCGCGAGCAGCCATGGCAGCAAGTCGATCGCGACGAGGCCCGCGTCTTGCAAGACGATCGCGGCGACCATGGGCACGAGCAGCGGACCCGCCGGGATCTCCAATCGCACGCCGGCATACACGCCTATCGCCACGATCGCGAGCGTCGGCCAGACGTGTGCGATGTTCGAGGGCGGGAACCAGACGGTCGGAGCGACCGCCGGTCCGTGATCGTTCGACCGCCAAAGTTGCGCGACGATCGATGCCGCGGCGGCGACGCAGACGACGCGAAGATATTGCATGAACGCAACGAGCCGCACGTCGGCGCCCGCCGCTTCCGCCATGAGCACCATGGCTGTCGCGGCACCGGGCGACGAACCCCAGACCGCTGTCGAGCCCGGCAGCACGCGCAAGCGCGCGAGCACATAGCCGAGTATTGCAGCCGCCGCGACGACCACGACGACACCGCCCGCAAAGAGCGGCCAGTTCTTTCCGATTTCGCCGAAGAGCGAGGGCGGCACGGCGCGCGCGATCAGACAGCCGACGAAACCTTGCGCGAGTACGAACGCCGGTCGAGGCACCTCGATCGCGAGCTCGCTCGCCGACAGAACGATTCCCGCGACCATCGGCCCGAGCAGCAGCGCGGCCGGCAGATGCAGCAGTTGGAGAACGACGGTCGACGCAGCCGACAGCGCGAGCAGATAGACGAAACGCGCGGCACGCGTGCGAGGCATCGTAGCTCGTTTCTTGGCCGCCTTTGCGACTACATTGAACCCATGCTTACGCGGAACGCATGCT
>CAZZUZ010000208.1:0-5685 GCA_964657315.1 Vulcanimicrobiota bacterium | reverse complement strand
GCCGTCGATCGCGGCGCGCACTTCGAGCGACATGAGGGTGCGATAGTACGGATACTCGGTCGTATTCTTGGGATCGACTTGCGTCCACGAGGCCACGGCCGCGGTGCCTTCCATGTCGGCGCTGATGTAGAGTTTCACGCGCCGAGATTCTGCAGGGCGGTACGCGCGTCGCCGGCGCGCTGGTCTTTCGGCGCGACCTTGAGAAAACGTCGGAAGGCGGCGATCGCCATCGTGCGCCGCCCGATCGCGTTTGCGACCACGCCTTCGTTGAACAGCGCTTCGGGAAAATTCGGACGCACGTCGAGCACTTGCTTCAATTGCGCGAGCGATTCGAGATCGTCGTTCTGCGCGTGCAGTGCGGTCGCATAATCCGTCCGCGTGTCGGGATTGGCCGGGTCCAGCACGAGCGCGCGTTTGTAATACGCGATCGCCTGCGGATATTTCGCGGAGTCGAAATACATGTTCGCGAGATTGACGAGCGCGGCAAGATCGTTCGGATTACGTTGCAATCGGTCGCGCATCTCGACGAGCAGACGCATGACGGGAGCCGGCGGACCGCCCGCGGCGTTCTGCGGCACGGGCGTTCCGCCGCCGACACCGGCAGGCGCACCGCCGCTTTGCGGCACGACGACTTCGTCGGGCGCTTGCGACGGTAGCGCGTTCGCAGAAGCGGTCTGCGCGGCTTCGGGTCCGATCGCGGAACCCGTCACGCCGAGACCGATCTTGAGGAAATACCCGATGATGCCGGCGAACGCGAGCACGAACACGACGATGATCGGAAGATAAATGCGAACGGGAAGTCCGTTTTTCGGCGCTGTGTTCACGAGCGGGATGTTCTCGCGACCGCGTGCAAAGCCTCGGGCGTGCTCCCCGACCCGACCGAATTGCAGTTGCTCTTCGCACAACTCAACAACGAACATTTCAGCGGTGAGATTCCGGCGCACAAGATCGCGTACAACGCTCGATTCTCCAATCTCGCCGGACGCATTACGTACAAGCCGCCGCTCATCGAGCTCTCGCCCAAACATTTCGAGAAGCATCCCGAAGCGCTGCGCGAGACGCTGTTGCACGAGATGATTCACGCGTGGCTCTTCGCTCGAGGCGAAGATCCGGGCCACACCGCGCGTTTCAAAAGGAAGATGCGCGAACTCGGGCTCACGTCGATCTATCACGATCTCGGCAGCGCGCAGCCGCGCCGCGAGAGCACCAAACGTTTCGTCTTGCGCTGCGATGCGTGCACGATGGAAGTGCTGCGCAAACGCCGTCCTCCCAAGTCCGTGTCGTGCGGCCGCTGCAGCCGGCGCGCGTACGACGCGCGCTATCAGTTGCGCGTGTTCGAAGTCGTCGAGATGCGCGAAGTCGCGGAACTTCCGAAAGCGGCGAACCGCTTCCGCTTGTTCTAGTTCCGGACGGTTTCTAGCGATCGCGCGCGCGCCGCGCGCGCGAGGTTGCGGCCCGCGGACGCCGCCATCGCGGTGACCGACGTATCGTCGATGCCGCGCTGTTCGAGCGCTCGTTCGAGCATCAGCATCGCGAAGCCGTGCGCCGACGCCCAGCTCGTGACGGCAAACTTTTCGGCGCGTCCTTGATCCTCGCCGACGACGCGCTTCGAAGCCGCGATGACTTCGGCAAGCGCGACGTCGCCTGCGGCCGCGAGGTCGGGATAATCGCTCTTGGAGAGGCCGCCGTCGAAGAGCACTTGAAAAGCCGCGCGTTCTTCGGCGGCAAACGACACGTACGCCGCGGCCATCGCGCCGATCTGCTCGACGGGGTCGCTCGTCTCGCTGCACGCCGCGCGCATCCGGTCGCCGAGTTCGACATACGCTTGCGCGGCGATGGCTGCGAGCAGTTCGTTGCGATCGCGAAAATGGCGATACGGCGCGCCGCCGCTGACGCCCGCGCGGCGGGCCGCTTCGGCGAGCGAGAAATCGCGTACGCCGCGCTCTTCGACGATGGCGAGCGCGCCTTCGATCAGGGTGGCGCGGAGATTACCGTGCTGGTACGTCGTCCGCTTGCGAACAGGCATACCGTCTTCTATGTAAGAGGCGTTTACATTGTCCTGCAATTTATCGTTTTCTAAGAACCGACCGGAGTCGCAAGAGCGTCTGGAAATGATCTCGTTCGGCGCGCCGTTCGCGCAAGCATTTGCTCCTCGCAGATATCACGACATGCGCGACGCACTTACAAAGACGTTAGTACAGGTGTGAAGCGACGAGGCCCAGCGCCGCGAGTCCGAGGACGATCGCGAGAATCTTCACGATCCACGCACCGGAGAGGCGTTTGGAGAGCGCGGCGCCGATCTGTCCGCCCGCGACGCCGCCCATAGCGAGGCTCAGTCCGAGCCGCCAATCGATATCGCCGGCGAGCGAATGCGCGACGACGCCGAACGGCGCGCTGAAGAGGATCACCATGTGCGAACTCGCCGACACCACGTGTGCGGGGATGGCGAAGACCTTGAGCAGGATCGGCACGACGAGGATGCCGCCGCCGATGCCGAAGAAACTCGAAAGAAAACCCGTCGTCACGCCGGTTCCCAGCGCCACGGGCATACTGCGGGAATAGGTGAACCCGTGGCCCGTCACGCGATCGGTGAACGCACGCTCGACGCCCCACGGCAGTTTGCGATGCGCACCCGTTTCCGCGCGTTTGCCGCGGCGCAGCAGATCGACGATCGTGATCGCGAGCATGCCGGCGTAGAGAAAATCGAAGAGGTTACCAGGCGAGAGGTGAACGAGCAGCGCCCCCGCGATGCTGCCCGGAATCGCGGCGAGCCCCATCGGCACCGCGAGCGCGAGCAAGACGCGGCCCTGACGTAAAAACGCTATCGAGGCCGACAGCACGTTTGCCGTTACCAGGACGAGCGAGAGGCCCGCGGCTCGATCCGGCGGCATATGGTAGAAAATACGCAGGACCGGCGTGACGATGAATCCGCCGCCGAGTCCCGCGAGCGAACCGACCGTCGCGGCGCAGACTGCCAAGAGAAAGAGCTGCAGCGCGTGCGCGAGGGCCGCGTCCACGACCCGGCAGCCTTACTGCACGCGCCCGATATACCGCCGGTCGCGGGTGTCGATACGGATCATGTCGTCGACGTTGACGAAGAGCGGTACGTTGACGGTCGCACCGGTTTCCAGCTTCGCGGGCTTGGTCGTGCCCTGAGCGGTGTCGCCCTTGAATCCGGGATCGGTCTCGGTGACCTTGAGTTCGACGTGTGCGGGCAGCGACACGCCGATCGGCGCGCCTTCGTGCATCTGCACGTCGATCTTCATGCCGTCTTTGAGGAAATCTGCCGGATCGCCGATGAGGTCGCGGGTGAGCATGAAGTTCTCGAACGACTCGACGTCCATGAAGTGGAAGCCCTCGTCGTCGTTGTAGAGCATCTGCATCTCGCGATTGTCGACGGTCGCGCGCTCGAGCTTCTCACCCGCGCGAAACGTCTTTTCGAGCGTCGCGCCGGTCTTCACGTTCTTGAGCTTGGTGCGAACGAAGGCCGACCCTTTCCCCGGCTTGACGTGGAGGAACTCCACGACCGTCCACAGGTTATTATCGATGACGATCGTGACGCCGTTGCGAAAATCGTTCGAGGAAATCATAGCGTCGGAGCGCGTTTGCCGCGCGATTCCGCCGGGCCTTGCGGCCGCCCGAGCTTGAGTTTGGGCTCGTCGCCTGCGAGCAGGCGCGAAATGTTCGCGCGATGGCGCAGCACGATGACCGCGAGCGCTCCGAGCACGAAGACGACGGCGACGTCTCCGTCGCCGACGGTGAAATTGCGCCACGTGACGTAGATCGCTACTGCGGTCGTGGCGACGATCGATGCGAGCGACGCGAAACCCGTTCGCGCGATGATCAGCAGCCACGCGAGCGCGAAGATCGCGACGCTTATGTAGCCGAGGCCGCACAGGCAGCCGAGGAATGTCGCGACGCCTTTGCCGCCTTTCCCGCCGAGCCACGGCGAATAGCAGTGCCCGAGCACCGCGGCGAGCGCGCAGAGCGGCGCGACCGCGATCGTCACCGCGAGCGCGGTGTTGCCGTAGCTATAGGTATACGGCAAGAGCGGCGGAGCGAAGAGCGGTGCGCTCGCATGTGCGTCGATCATCGGTCCGATCGCGAAGCGCGGGATCAAGACCGCGGCGAGGCCTTTGGCCATATCGAGCAGCAGCACGGCGATGCCGCCGGCCCGTCCGAACGTCCGGGCGGCGTTGGCCGCGCCGATGTTGCCCGAACCGCTGCCGCGGATGTCCGTCTTGAAGAACACGCGTCCGACGATGAGCCCGAACGGAATCGACCCGAGCAGGAAAGCGACGGCTAAATATGACCATGCGATCTTCGAATAGTAGAGAAACGAAAGATACTTGTGGCCCTGCACCAAGGTCGCGACGGAGAGATCGGAAGGGGACGGGGTCATCGTTTCCGTTCCGCGTCGGGGTAGCGCCGTGCGCGGAACTCGAGCCCGAGCGGCACGCCTTCGAAATCGAAATTCGAGCGAAGCGTATTTTCCAAAAAGCGTTTGTAGCTGATCGTTACGAGCTCCGGGTCGTTGCAGTGGAAGATGAAGAGCGGAGGGCGCGTGGCTACCTGCGCCGCGTAGTAGATCTTCAGCGGGTGGCCGCTACGGTTCGGCGGCGGATGGGCGAAGATCGCGTCCCGAACGACGGCGTTGAGCTGCGGAGTGCTCACCCGGCGATCGAGATTTTCTTCGACTTTGAGCACGAGCGGCATGAGGCTGTTGAGGCGCCGCTTCGTGAGCGCGGAGAGAAACGTCACGGGTGCGAAGCGCGCGAAGGGCAGCGCTTCGTGGATCACGTCGATCAGCTCGGACTGCGAGTACTCCTCGTCCTGCGCGAGCGCGAGGTCCCACTTGTTGGCGACGATGATGAGGCCCTTACGCTCCTCGAGGACCATGCCCGCCATGCGGCGATCCTGATCGAGAATGCCGGTCATCGTATCGATGACCAGGATCGCGATGTCGCTACGGGCGATCGCGCCGAGAGATCGTAAAGATGCGTAGTATTCGATCGAGCCGTGGTGTTTGGTCTTGCGCCAAACGCCGGCCGTATCGATCAGCCGGATCGTCTTGTCTTCGTAGTTGAAGATCGTGTCGATCGCGTCGCGCGTGGTTCCGGCGACGTCGGAGACGATCGATCGCGTCTCGCCGAGCAGCGAATTGAGCAGCGACGATTTGCCGACGTTGGGCCGCCCGACGATCGCGAGAGCCAAATCGTCCGGCGCTTCGGGCAGATCTTCGATTGCGAGGAGCTTGTCGTAGATGGCGTCGAGCAGGTCGCCCGTGCCTTCGCCGTGGATCGCCGAGATCGCGATCGGTTCCCCGAAGCCCAGCCGCGCGAATTCTCCCGGAATCGATTGCCGCACGCGCTCCGACTCGGCTTTGTTCGCGACGAGGATGACCGGGCGGCGCGTCTTACGCATGATGTGCACCACGTCGTCGTCGAGTGCCATGAGCCCCGATTCCGCGTCGACGACGAAGACGATGACGTCGGCGTCGTTGGCGGCGATCTCGGCCTGCGCACGCGTCTCGCGGGCCATATCGTCGCTCTCGGCCGCATCCGTGTCGATTCCGGCGGTGTCGACGACGCTGAAGGTCCGTCCGCGCCACTCGGCGAGCGCGTAGAGGCGATCGCGCGTGACGCCCGGCTCGTCGTCGACGATGGCCATGCGTTTACCGATGAG